>JAPULR010000142.1 GCA_027294635.1 Chloroflexota bacterium
GATCAGTATCACAACGGTCCAGGGCCCTAGCCCAATCAGCTGGTCTAAAAGGTCCTTGATCCAGGCTAACAGGGTGGGGTCCGCCTCACCATGGTGGGCGTTAACTGTCAGAATTACCGACCACATGGCGATCAGGCGCTCGAGGTGACGGCAGGGACAGCTGTAGTCTGGTACAGTGCCGAGTATTTTCTCTCTTTGATGGTGAAGGCGGAGAGGGCGGCCGGAAACAGAGTAGCCGCGACTATGGCAAAGGGTAAGGTGTAAGAGCCGGTTACATCGTAAAGAAATCCGCCCAGCAGGACCCCCAACAACCCTCCGACCTGGTGAAAGAGGAAACTTACTCCGGTTATGGTTCCTAAAGCCCGCAATCCGTAAACGTCGGCGGTCAATGTGTTAGTCAACGAACCAGTGGCCACCCAAGAAAAACCTACAATCGCGGCGAACATCCACAGCCCCAAGGCAGATGGCACCAAGAGCATGACCACGTAGCCACAACCCCGCAGGAAATACACCCCGGCCAGGACATTTTTGCGCCCAAACCGGTCCGCGAGCACGCCGGCTCCGAGACCGCCCACAACATTGAGACCCATCATCAGCCCAAAGATGGTTGCGGCTATCCCTGGTGATACCCCTCGCTCTATAGCGTAGGGCACAAAGTGGACCGAAATTATTAACGTGGTAAACCCGCAGACAAAGTAGGAGCAGCTGACCTGCCAGATGGGCGCCGAGCGGAAAGACTCAGCCCATTTGTCCACCTCTAAGGGACCCCGCCTCCTTTCCGCCTTGCTGCCATCTCCGTTTTCTGAAGATAACGGTTCGGAATCTCCGTAAGCACGAAGTCCCATCTCTTTAGGGTCGTTGCGGATGAATAGGAAAGCTAACGGCACTGCCAGAAATAGCATAACCAGGCCCAGGGCAGCCCAGCTCACCCGCCAGCTAGTGGCCTGTAGCAGGTACATGGCAAGGGGAACCAGTAGCAGGCTTCCTACCGACGAACCGGCGGCGGCTATGCTGACCACGGTGGCCCGCTTGCGGATGAACCACCTGGCCAGCAATGCTCCTCGGCTGAGGCGAGCGCCACCAGCCGCGATGGCAAACACAAATCCGAACATGAACATCAAGAAAAGAATGTTGAAGGTGAAGCTTAGCGCGACAGTAGCCAAGCCGACTATTATGAGGCTGATTACTATTACTCTTCGGCCATCGATCCGATCGAAGAAGTACCCGAGGAAGGGCTGACTCACTCCACCAACGATGGCGCCGAGGGCAGCAGCTACTGAGATTGTGAAGCGGCTCCAGCCGAACTCCTCGCTCATCGGGAGAACGAAGATGCCAAAACTGCTGCGGCTGCCGGTGACGACGAGATCAATAAAAAACACGGCGGCAAGAACGTACCAGCCGAAATACAATGGAGGCTTATCGGCTATATTCTTAGCCATTACTCTTAACCCTGGTACTGGAATTTGATTCCTTGGACGTAGCTGATTTCACGCGGCTCCCTTCTTTTCCCAAGTGATGAGGAGCTCTTGAGTTTCCGGCTGCCAGAGAGGACGGAAACCCTCAGGACCCGATTCATAAAGCTCCTGGAAGTGTTGCTCTATTAGTTTACGGCCCCGATCTTGGTCTTTGGGGCTTAGCCACCGGCCCTGCGTCGCTTGGTGCACCGCTTCCTCGCTGGTTTTAGGCACTTCACCTGCCCGGAACGCTCCGGGCTGCACCTGAACATCGGGCAAAATGCCCATCTCCCACAAGACTTGCAACAGCTGCTGGTATCCGGGAACCTCCGCCTGTTCCTCTTCGTAGACCAGCTGGAATAGCGGGGCGCGCTGGTTCGGCGGAGGTACGCTCCAGACGTTCATCACGACTCGGCGGCGGGACGCTTCATCAAGCTTGCTGACAAAGCGCACTATATCACGTACGAAGTAGGTCACGTTAGCGGTGACGATGACATCTCCCTGGAGCTCTTCGACTTCCAGCCAATCCGACTGTACGAAGCGAGCGTTGGTGATTCCCGCTTCCGCGGCGGACTCTCTAAACTCCTCCCCCATCCCCTCGGATGAATCGACATTGATTACCTCCCGACAACGAAAAGCCATCGGTAGGCTGACCCGTCCAGCGCCACCACCCGCGTCTATTACCACATCCTCTGACCGGACATATGATGCGATGGCCTCCAGGTTGGCGTCCAGTGCGCGCCGCGGGTCATAGCGGAAGCGGCTGGCCGCCGCGCCACCCCAGGAATCGTCCGGCTGTGGCCCGCCGTGAAGACGAAGAAGCTGCTCCTTGACGGCATCAACTTGGGCCGCATAAATTTCTGCCGCTTTCACAGTCCCACCACTCATTAAGGCGTATAGAGAAGAGTTCGTGGAGGACGCCTAAAAGTCCCCAAAAACCACCTCGCCCGGTTTGTCCCTTTTTAAATAAGCCCTTCTTCCAGGGCTACCTGCTCCAAAGTCTCCCATCCCTCGGTAATTCCCGGTAAAAAGGCCTTGCAACCTTCAGCGTCCATAGCCCTTTTGCCCAACGGATCATTGTAGTCCATGGAAACAAAGGCCTGGGTGATCTTCTGTGATAACTCCCGGTCCACATCGCTTTGCGCGGTGAAACAGCAGTGGCTATAGCCCGGACGGGTCCAGAAGATACGGATGCTGCCTGGTGCAAGCGACCCATCTTCTTCCATCTTTTCCATGGTCGTCCGGGATACGGCGCCAGCATCATATTCACCCTTCTGGACCAACTCAACGACCTCCCTCTGATCCGGTAGTGAACTAGGTTGGCGATCGTCAGAGAAGGTGCAGAGAGCCAAGTCCTCCTTGGGGTTGATACCCACTTGCTTCAGGTAATGGTATGCCAGCAGTCCAGCCTCCACAGAGCCACGACGAGCCAGCGCAAAACGCTTGCCATTCAGATCTTCCACTGTAGTGATATCCGAGTCGGGCTGAGTGATAAAATGAGTTACCAAGTCAACGTCCACATCGCGCATCGCAACTACCTGGCAGGGATCGCTGAGGCGCCGTTTGATTTTCACGTAAGCCAGAGGGCCGTTCCAAGCCAGATCAATTTCCTTGCTAACAAAGGCGTCCACCAGGGCGTCCCAGCTGGAGTATAGTACCCAGTCCAGGTCTATGCCCCGTTTTTGAAAATGCTCCTGGATAGCCGGGAACCCCACCAGATAAGCAGCTGATGCTACACCACCGAGTCTGAGCATTTCCTCCTCCTCTGAACGAGCGCTGGTTAGCTTTGGACGGTTCTAATGGCTGCTGCGATGTGCCAAGAGGAACGGCCCCATCTCTTTCCGCCGCAGCGAGGTATTCAAGGGCGTCCTGATTCCCTGGTTCCAGCCGAAGGACCGCGCGGGCTAGCTGGAGAACTGCTTCCCAATCGAATTGGGCAACGGCTTGATCAGCTTCATCAAGAAGTCCTTCAATTCGCCATCGGATGCGGTCACTCGCCATTATGAGGGAATAATACGGCCAGGCTGAGAACTTGTCTACTGCCTACCGGCGAGTCTTGATTGAAAGCGTTTAAGGCCACTTACAAGAAGTGTAGGGTCAACGATGGGGAATGCCTGTAGCTAACTCATCGCCATGGGTAACAGATGGCGATGAGGACACGGTCTGGGAACATGCCTCAGCGAGCTGGACCCCGTTCAATGGCAGGGATGCCAACAGCATGTCTGCTGACAAGCTGTGTGGCAGGATGGAGGAGGTTTATTGGG
>JAPULR010000143.1 GCA_027294635.1 Chloroflexota bacterium
ATGGTGGTGGCAAGCTCCATCGCCTTGTCCATCAGCTTCTCCGATGGGACCAGGTGATTTAGCAGGCCGATGCGATGGGCCTCTTCCGCCGGAACGATGCGGCCGGTGTAGAGAAGCTCCTTGGCCAGAGGCCAGCCTATGGTGACGGGCAGGGTCCATGTCGAGTTCATCTGTCCGTAGGCCACGGCGAGAAAACGGAACTCGCTGCGCTCACAGCCTACCAGGAAGTCCAGGGAGCTGGCCAGAACGGAGCCGCCTCCATGGGCCAGGCCGTTTATGGCGCCGATGATGGGCTTGCGGCAGGTGGCGACGTGCTTCTGGGTCTTGTGCCGGGTCTGGGCGACCTTTTGCGCTTCCTCAGGGGTGAAGGTGCGCATTTCGTGAATGTCGGCCCCGGCAGAGAAGGACCTGCCTCCCGCGCCGGTGAGGATGATAGCCCGAACCTCATCGTCCTCCTCCACCTCGGTGAGGGCATGATCCAGTTCCTCCACCAGCTTTACGTTCATGGCGTTTAGGACTTTGGGGCGGTTAAGGGTAATGGTGGCCACACCCTGGGCCGTGTCCAACAGAATGGTCTCGTAGCTCACTTCATATTCCTTGGTTTAATGGGGTTGTGCTTTGAATAGCTTCAAAATAATAGCGTTGGGCTCTGGGAGATGCAAACTTGGGGTAATACGGGGAAGTTAGGCGGGCCTCAGTGGTACGGTGATGGTGACCTGATACATTGACACCTGGCCGCCGTAGCCATAGCATCCCTTTGGGAGAAGTTGTGGCAATTACTTGTGACGTAATTGTGGTTGGCGCAGGCAACGCCGCCCTGTGCGCCGCACTCTCGGCCCGGGAGGGGGGTGCCTCCGTTCTGGTGCTGGAGAAGGCGCCGGAGTATTTCCGCGGTGGCAACACTTACTTCACCGGAGGAGCCATCCGATGCGCCTACAACGGCCTGGATGACATAAAGGCTCTCATCCCGGATCTGTCAGCCGAGGAAGAGGCATCCATTGAGGTGGGCAGCTATACCCAGGCCCAGTATTACGACGACCTGATGAGGGTCACCGAAGGCATGTCGGACCCGGAGCTGGCCCAGGCCCTGGTAAGCCGGTCCCATCCCACCCTTCGCTGGCTGCGGAGCCTGGGACTTCGATTTGTGCTCCTCTACGGCCGGCAGTCCTTCAAGGTGGGCGACAAGCACCACTTTTGGGGCGGCCTGGCGGTTGAGGCTGTGGGTGGCGGCAAAGGCCTTTCTGACCAGCTTTTTGACGTGGCTCAGAGCAAGGGCGTTACCATACGGTATGAGTCAAAGGGCATAAAGCTGCTCGTGGACAGGCAGGGAAAGACCTCCGGGGTTACAATGCAATCTCCCCAGGGCTTGGAAGATATCTCTTCTCATGCCGTAGTGCTGGCCTGCGGCGGCTTTGAGGCCAACGCCGAGATGCGTGCCCGGTACCTTGGGCCGGGTTGGGAGCTGGCCAAGGTGAGGGGTGTGCCTTACAACACCGGCGACGGCCTTCGGATGGCCCTAGAGGCAGGAGCCCAGTCCCACGGCCACTGGAGCGGCTGCCACGCCGTTGCCTGGGACCTCAACGCCCCTCCCACCGGCGATCGAAATATAACCGACCTGTACCAGAAGCACTCCTATCCCTTCGGCATAATCGTTAATATAGATGGCAGGCGCTTCGTTGATGAGGGGGCGGACCTGCGAAACTACACCTACGCCAAATACGGCCGGGAGATCCTGTACCAGCCCCAGCGTACAGCTTTCCAGATATTCGACGATAAGGTGAAGCACCTGTTAAGGGACGAGTACCGTATCCCCCAGTGCACCATGGTGGGGGCCGACACCATTGAGGAGTTGGCCGAGGGACTGGACATTGACCGTGACAGCTTGGTGGAAACGGTGCGCCGGTTCAACGGCGCCGTTCAACAAGGCGAGTTCAATCCCACTATCCTGGATGGCAAAAAGACGGTGGGCATAGACCCGCCCAAGTCCAACTGGGCCTTGCCCATCGACACGCCGCCTTACCTGGGCTACGCTGTGACCTGCGGCATCACCTTCACCTTCGGCGGGCTGAGGATCAATCAGCGCGCCCAGGTGCTCAACACCGAGGGTGCTACTATCCCGGGCCTGTATGCCGCGGGAGAGCTTGTGGGAGGCCTTTTCTACCACAACTACCCCGGCGGCGCCGGGCTTATGGCTGGCTCCGTTTTCGGCAGGATCGCAGGGGACAGTGCCGCGAAAGACACCAGGGGAAGAGGATAGCAGTGAAACCAGCCAGCATGAGGGATAGGCCGGAATGAAGACGGTCTCATTCTGGCCAGGCCTTCGGATTGGGTTTCTGGCTGGTTTGGTACTAATGGTACTGGCCCTAGCGGCTTGTGGAGACGGCGGGAGTGGCCTGACGGGAAGTGTCAAGATAGACGGGTCCAGCACGGTGTTCCCCATTGCGGAGGCCATGGGCGAGGAGTTTCAGCTTCTGAATCGGAAGGTACGGCTCACCGTGGGGATCTCCGGGACCGGCGGTGGCTTTAAGAAGTTCTGCCGGGGAGAGACAGACATCACTAACGCCTCCCGTCCCATCAAGACGGTGGAGGTGGAGACCTGTGCTGACAATGGGGTCGAGTTTATTGAGTTGCCCATCGCTATCGACGGCCTCTCGGTCATGGTAAACCCCAAAAACGACTGGGTAGATCACCTGACCGTGGAAGAGCTTAAGCGTATCTGGGAGCCGGCGTCGAAAGTGAAGAGATGGTCGGATGTTAGGCCAGAGTGGCCTGACAAGCGGATATCGCTGGTGGGGCCGGACACAGACTCGGGCACCTTTGACTACTTCACCGAGGCCATCGTAGGGGAAGAGGGAGCGTCTCGCCCTGACTTCACTGCATCGACAGATGACAACGTGCTGGTGCAGGCCATAGCCGGCGAGGAGAACGCTCTGGGCTACTTTGGCTACGCCTTCTTCGTGGCGAACATGGATAAGCTGAAGCTTGTGCCCATAGACCCCGGGAATGGTCCGGTCGCGCCGACGGAGCAGACCATTGGTGATGGCACGTACCAGCCCTTGAGCCGTCCCCTGCTGATCTATATAAGCAAACGGTCGGTAACGGAGAAGCCTGAGGTGCTGGAGTTCGTAAACTTCTTCCTGGATGAGGAGAACGGGCTTTTGGTGGAGGAAGGGGGTTATGTGACCCTTACCTCCGAGATCTACCAGCTGGTTCGCCAGCGCTTCAACGATCGGGTGACGGGGTCTATGTTTGCCGGAGGCTCCCAGGTAGGCGTTTCCCTTGAGGAGCTGCTGTCAAGAAGATGATGCCCTTGTGTTTGATTGCGCCTAACGGTCTCTTAACGGCTATGTGCGAAGGTAGTCCCATTGCAATCCAGTAGAGCGCCTCTGCAAAGCCTGCCGCCGAGGTTGGGCGTGCCGATGGCACGCAACCGGCGGGCCCGCCGACTAAGTGAGGGGACCATTCACACGCTCCTCCTCTTGTGTGCCCTGGTCTCCATCATTACTACCGTGGGCATCGTAGTCACCCTTCTCACGGAATCGGTCAACTTCTTTCGCCAGGTCCCCGTTTGGGATTTCATAAGCGGCACTAGGTGGACTCCCAATTTCGCGGACCAGAGTTTTGGAGTGCTCCCCCTGATTGGGGGCACCTTGCTGGTGGCCGTCGGCGCCTCCATCGTCGCCCTTCCCGTGGGACTGGCCACCGCCATCTTCCTCAGCGAGTACGCCCCCGATAGGCTGCGGCGGGTCCTGAAACCCGCCCTGGAGGTCCTGGCGGGTATCCCTACCGTGGTGTACGGATACTTCGCCTTGACCTTCATTACACCCAACTTTGTGAGGTTCCTCAACCCTGATGCGGCGGTGTTCAATGCCTTCAGCGCCGCTCTGGTCATGGGCATCATGATTATCCCCATGGTCTCCTCATTGAGTGAGGACGCCATGGCTGCGGTGCCCCGTTCACTACGGGACGGCGCCTACGCCCTGGGAGCCAACCGGTTGCAGGTATCTCTACGTATAGTGGTCCCTGCGGCCCTCTCGGGCATCATAGCCTCCTTCATACTGGCGATCTCCCGCGCCATCGGTGAGACCATGATTGTGACCATTGCTGCGGGGGCTGTGCCAAACCTCACCGCCAATCCCTTTGAAGGCGTCCAGACCATGACCGCTTATATCGCTCAGACCAGCCTGGGGGATACACCTCAGGGCAGCATCGAGTTTCTCACCATCTTTGCCGTGGCGATGACCCTCTTTGTAATCACCTTCCTGCTAAACATCGTCGCCAACCTGGTGGTGAGGCGTTATAGGGAGGTTTACTAGTGGCTCTGGCCCCCGGCGCCTTTGCCCGTCACCGTTCGGCCATGAGGAAACGGGCCGCCGTTTTCTACTCCCTTATTTTGACTGCGACCCTGTTGGGGCTCGTGGTTCTGGCGGTGCTGATAGTCGATGTCTTTCGCGACGGGGCGCGATGGCTGGACTGGGACTTTATCACCAGCTTCCCTTCCCGCTTTCCGGCCAGGGCAGGTATTAAGTCCGCCATCTTTGGGACCATCTGGCTCATGGGTTTTACCGCCCTTTTCGCCTTCCCCATTGGAGTGGGGACGGCAATCTATCTGGAGGAGTACGCCCCACGGCACTGGCTAATCCAGATACTTCAGCTCAATATTGCCAACCTGGCAGGGGTGCCCTCCATCGTCTATGGAATCCTGGGCCTGACCCTCTTCGTCCGAGCTATGTCACTGGACCGCAGCATCTTAGCGGGAGCGTTGACCATAGCTCTGCTGGTACTTCCCATCATCATCATAGCCGCCCGGGAGGCCATAAAAGCCGTGCCCAATTCCCTCAGGGAGGGCTCCTACGCCTTGGGGGCCACCCGCTGGCAAACGATTTGGCACCTGGTGCTACCCCAGGCCCTTCCTGGCATTCTCACCGGGACCATCTTGGCCCTGTCCCGCGGCATCGGAGAGACAGCGCCGCTACTAATGATAGGAGCGCTGACATTCATAGCGTTTACTCCTGCAAGCCCCCTGGACCCCTTTACCGTTCTTCCGATTCAGATATTCAACTGGACAGGGAGGCCCCAAGATGAGTTTCGGGGACTTGCGGCGGCGGGTATTATAGTATTGTTGGGTATACTGCTGCTAATGAATACCGGGGCCGTTCTCCTGCGGAACAAATTCCAGCGGAGGGATGAAGGGTGAACAACCCTGAAAAGACTGGCGGGCATAATCCAGCTTCGATAACCACCCCAAAAGGGGCGGAAGCTCCTGACACGTCCCCGGACGGCTCAGAGCAGCAGGTAGAGCCCCGCATCACCATAGCGGAGGACCTCCTGGAGCGGCCCGAGTCTGCTCCAGGAGCTGTTTCTGGGGCCTCGGCCAAGCTGGTCACCAAGGACATGCACTTCTTCTACGGTGACTTCCGCGCCCTGCGGAATATCAGCATTGAGATTCCGGAGAACAGGGTTACCGCAATAATTGGCCCCTCTGGCTGCGGCAAAAGCACCCTACTGCGGTGCTTCAACCGGATGAACGATTCCATCTCCGGGGCCCGGCTGCAGGGGCAGGTCCTGTTCAACAACATGGACCTCTACGCCCCCGGGGTGGACCCAACGGAGATACGCTTCCGCATAGGGATGGTGTTCCAGAAGCCTAACCCATTTCCTAAAACCATTTACGACAATGTGGCCTTTGGCCCTCGCATCAATGGTTTCAAGGTAGACATGGACCAACTTGTGGAGGAGTCCCTCAGGCGGGCCGCCTTGTGGGACGAAGTGAAGGGCCGGCTAAAGGACCGAGCCCTAACCCTGTCGGGGGGCCAGCAGCAACGCCTTTGTATCGCCCGAACCCTGGCCGTCCAACCGGAGGTTATACTGATGGATGAGCCGGCGTCGGCCCTGGACCCCGTAGCCACTCAGGCCATAGAGGACCTGATACGGGTGTTGACGCAACGGTATACAATTGTGATTGTCACCCACAACATCCAACAGGCAGCTCGGATTTCTCATCGGACCATTTTCATGACCATGGGGGATGACCGCGCTGGCTTTGTGGTTGAAACGGGGGAGACCCGCCAGGTCTTCACCGTACCTAAGGACGAGCGCACTGAGGCCTTTATCACCGGAAGATTCGGTTAATGGGAGGAGGCGGCTATGGTTACAGCAAAGTTAAGCACTCAACTGCGTACCCTTGAGGATGAGCTCCTCTTCATGGGTAGCATGGTGGAGAAGGCCATCGCCAAAGCGATGGACGCCTTAAAGCGCCGCGATCTGGAGGCCTCTCGTGAGGTGGTCAAGGAGGATGACTTCATCGACCAGAAGCGGTTCGACATAGAGGAGCACTGTATCAACATCATGGCCACCCAACACCCGGTGGCCCGGGACCTGCGTATCCTGGTTACCATTCTCCACATAAGCGTGGAGCTGGAGCGCATGGCCGACTACGCCGAAGGTATAAGCAAGATCAGCATTATGATGGGTGACGAGCCTCCCCTGAAGCCCCTGATAGACATCCCGCGGATGGCCGATAAGACCATAGATATGCTCCGGCGCAGCCTGGACGCACTGGTGAACAGGGACATTGTGGCGGCGTATCAGGTCTGCAACGATGACGACGAGGTGGACGCCCTATACGACCAGGTATACCGTGAACTCTTGACCTACATGATAGAAGACACCAAGACCATCAAGAGGGCTACCTATCTCCTCTGGGTGTCCCACGACCTGGAACGGGTGGCAGACCGAGCCACCAACATTGCCGAGAGGGTTGTCTTCCTGGTAACGGGCAAGATGACGGAGATGAACGTCTCCAAATACTAGGTCTGCGCTGGCCCAGGCAGCGTTTTAAACCAGCTCCTCCCTCAGGCGGCGGATCAGCACCTCCAGCTCGTCGTCGCCGACGTTGAAGGGGTCCACGGAGACCTGTCCATCAGGCAAGAAGGTTCCCTGAAGGTATATGGGTGGGTCCCCAGTCTCCAAAGCGCTCATAAACTCCGCCTTGGACGGCCCAGCCAAGGAATTCTCGAACTTCATCACGGCGCTGGGAATCAGGAAGTCATACTCGTCGTGCTCTATGGAGACCTGAAGGCCGGGAATCTCGATGAGGGCGTCCACAATCCGCTGAGACATAGCTCTGAACCGCTTCATCTCGCTATCTTCGTCCTCACCGACGAAGATCTCAAGGGCGGTGACGAAGCCGATGATCTCTTCCTTGGACACCTTCATGCCGCGGCCCAGAAACTGGTTGGGGCTGGCGTTGGCTGTTGCTGCCTCTATCAGGTCCTTTCGGCCAAAGAGCAGGCCTGAGCCCTGAGGCCCCCGAATGCCCTTACCCCCGCTGATGGTCACCATATCCGCGCCCATTTCGATATACCTCGTCAGGTTGGCCCGTGGCGGCACCATGGATGCTCCATCTACAATGACCGGGACATCGTGAGCGTGGGCTATCTCCGCCACTCGTGTCAAGGAGAGGCCTGTGCGGGCTAGGAACGGGGAGACGAGATAAGCTACGGCTGCCGTCCTATCGTTGATGGCGGCCTCCAGCTCCCACTCGGGACAGCGACGGGCCGTGCCAACGGTGACCAGCTTTGCCCCGGCGGCCCGGTAGGCCTGGTCGTAGGGGAAACGGTGCATTGTCTGGATGACTATCTCATTCTTCATGCCGTCGGTCTGGGGCAGCCGCTGCGCCAGGGCCGGGTCCTTGCCCGCTATGACCGCCGCCGCCTGCAAGATCAGGCCGCTGGCGGCGCCGTTGCAGACAAAACCCGCTTCAGCGCCGGTAACCCGGGCGATAACCTCACCGGCCTGGGCGTTGAGTTCATCCATGTCAACCAGGGTATTGGTGGCCTCGGCCATAGCTGCAATAGCCTCGGGCCGTGTCCGGGAACCGCCCAGCCGGGTAACGGTGCCCGCCGCGTTGATGATGGGCCGGACGCCTAACCGACGGTAAACTTCGCCCTTTTGCGAAACATCGGTCATGGATGTCCTCCTGTCCTAGGTGTTCCGAGAGTATACCACCAGGGACTTACCACAGGAACGGCGGAGATGGATTTTGCGGTTGACCCTTGCTATGGCCAGGGGCAATCCTGACGATTACAGGGTTTCACGGTCCTGGAGGCCTGCCAAAGAAGGCAGCTGAGGGCGCCTAGGTTAGGTGCGTTAAGAAATTCGTGCCTAGTACTTGTAGTCTTCCCTCACTGGACTAAAGATATCGAGGACCCGGGCGCGGACAGAACGAGTTTTGGCGTAGTGCTCAACGCCGCCGGGGATGATGTAGATGTCACCGGCGTTTAGGACTTTGACCTCTCCCGCCACCCCCATCTCCAGCTCCCCTTCCAAAACTATCCCCGACTGCTCGTGGGGGTGGGTGTGAAGGGGCACCTCTACGGTGGGTTCAATATCCACCAGCGACAGCAGGGTATTATCTCCCCAGAAGGTGCGGATGGTCGCCCCTGGCACTATCTCTTTGGGTGCGCGGTCTTTGGCGTTGTAGAAATACATGGGTGGCTCCTTTCCCGGCGAATCACAGCGTGCTGGGTCTATTGTCTTTCAGTTGAACCCGGGGCACAAGAGCTAAAATCCCAATCCCCGCTCCTTGAGACTCACGAACCGATTGCCGCTTCCTATCACTATGTGGTCCAGCATCTCTATATCCAGGAGTTTGCCTGCTTCCACTAGCTGCTGCGTCACCGCTACGTCTTCGGGGCTTGGGGTGGGGTCTCCCGAGGGGTGGTTGTGGACCACGATGATGGAGGGGCAGTTCTGCCGGATGGCCGGTCGGAACACCTCGGCGGCGCGGACTACCGAGGTGTTGACGTTGCCTATATATACCTGGCTGATACCCAGCACCTGATTCTTGGTGTTCAAGAGCATGACTCGAAGGTGCTCCTGCTCCAGGAAGCTCATCTCCGCCATGAGCACACAGGTCTTCCGAGCAACAAAGAACACCAAACAAACTTCCTATCCAACTTCTACTTAGAGCAGCGGAGGCCATGGCCTCGGAGGGTGTAACGCGAAGCCTAGGAATTGTGCCGTAACGGCTGGTCATATTACCTGGCTGATCAGTCTCTTTGCTTAGAATTACCTGTTGTTATGGATCTAACTGAAATGGAGGGTACCGGTCGGTTGTTAGAATAAATGCGTATGCCTCAACCCTCACGCTCCATCGTTGAACTCCGACGATGTATTCGTGCAGGCTGCGTGGATATTCCCCCGTAAATAGGATTGAAAACCAGGCGACGACGACCGTCACAATGACGCCTATCCAGAGGATGAACAGAACAATGTAGTGAGGTATTGCCAAGAGCCACTTGACCAATGGCAAGTAACGATTGAGTTCCTTCGATACGTCGGGATACGGCAACTCAACCTGTACTTCTTGATCCTCATCGGTGGATGGGTACTCGTCCCTCAGCAA
>JAPULR010000144.1 GCA_027294635.1 Chloroflexota bacterium
GGCGACCACATCCTGGACGCCAAGGCCAAGGGTGCAGAGGCCATGGTCACTCCTTGCCCTCTGTGTCACCTGGAGCTGGACGGCAAGCAGGCCGATGCCGCGGCGCATAAGGGCCAGGAGATAAATATGCCCGTCCTACACCTGCCTCAGTTGGTGGGTCTGGCCCTGGGCTTCAGCCCCAGGGAGATGAACATGCAGCGCCACCTGGTCTCCACCAAGCCCGTTGAGGAGCGGTTGGGAGTAGAGGTGAAGGCTTAAAGGGCAGCAACCCCGGCATTCTGAATCCCGATACATCGGGATGAAGAATCTCTAAATCGGTCGGATATGCTTATTTCGCAGCTAAGGATGAGGGGTTCATGTGAGCAGGCTAGGACTCTTCATCCTTCGACAGGCTCAGGACGAGCGGCTTTATTTCCGCTCATGGTGAGCCCGTCGAACCATGGGCATATAACGCCGCCAAGGGTGGCGTTCCTCAGAATGACAAGTGGGCACTTCGAGAGAGGCGTCTGTCATTCTGAATCCCGATTCGGGATGAAGAATCTGCTGTAGAGATAGACCCTTCGCCCCGATAAGTCGGGACTCAGGGTGACATGAAGGGAAGAGCGACCATCCACTAATAATTGCCGTGACTGTCATTCTGAATGTAGTGAAGAATCTCACAAGCAATTGCCCCACCAACTTGATGAGATTCTTTGGTCAACCTGACTACGTTGGGATTTCCTCTGAATGACAAGTCTATTTGTGGGGTAGGCAATGGGCCTAAGCGACCCATTTCAATGCTTGGCGCAGTTGAGTCTTCAGGAGGACAGCTATGGCTAAAAGGTACTGGCTCTTCAAGTCCGAACCTGGCGCCTATTCCTACGACGACTTGGTGGAGGACGGGGTGGCCGAGTGGGACGGAGTGCGCAACTACCAGGCCCGCAACATGCTCCGTGACGACATTAAAGAGGGCGACGGCGTTCTCTTCTATCACAGCAGCAGCAAACCCCTGGCGGTAGTGGGTGCGGCCACCGTTGTCCGCAGCGGCTACCCCGACTTTACCGCCTGGGACCCCGAATCCGAGCATCCCGACCCCAAGAGCACTCCGGAGAACCCTATGTGGTACATGGTTGACATAAAGGCGGACCAACGTTTTGTCCGGCCCGTAACCCTGGAGATGATGAAAGCCGTCCCAGAACTGAAGGACATGATGCTGTTACGGCGAGGAATGCGCCTCTCTATACAGACCGTGACCCCGAAAGAGTGGGAGACCGTTGTAGAGATGGGGACGCGATGATCTGGGTCGAGCCCTAGCTAAAAGACCCGCTCGTGGTGAGCTTGTCGAACCATGAGCAGGGTTCCTAGACAGACCCCTCTGGCTTGGGCCGCTGGTCCTCAGTAGTCATCTCCTGACCTTCAACCAACGGTTGCGGCGTGTCCTCTGTCGGTTCTTCCACCCGTTCTATTGGGCGCCGCAGTGCTGGCATAAATATGGCTATGAGTAGCAGGAGACCCATCCCCACCAGAGCGTTGGCGGCTAAGGCCACCGTTATGCTGAAAGCGGAAGCTAGGGCCCCCATCTCCATATTGCCAAACTGTCCAGTTCCTACGGCCAAGCCCTGAGCGCCAAAGATTCTGCTGTGAAAGTTCGGCGGGCTGGCCATAAGGAGGATACTGCTCTGCATTGTAGAGAAACCGACTTGAAACGTTCCTAAGCTGACGAGGAGAAAGAAGGACAGGATGTACCATGGAGACAAGGCAAAGGCCAGGAGAAAGACGGTGACTCCGATGCATCCCGCCAAAAAGACCCGTCCGTGGAATCTTATCTTGTTTCCAAGTAGGCCAATGAACAGGGCTCCAAAGACGAACCCCATGCCATCGGCCGCCGCCAATAGGCCCATAAGCCCCGGGCCCACGCCAAGGTGTTCCTGGGCCACCACCGGGATGAATAGATGGTACTGGAACATGGCATTCATCACCACGCTGGCCGTCAACACCCCCGCGATAGATGGAGTAGAGTAGGCGTACTTCAGCCCCTCGCCGACGCTCCTCAGCACCGGACGGCGTGGCAGCGAGGAGAGTGTCGGGGCGACCTTCAGCAGGACGACGCTAATAAAAGCGATGGAGTAGAGTCCAGTCAGAAGGGAGTAAGAGCTTACGGCGGTGCCTGTCACCTGTAAAAGCGTTCCGATGGCGATGGGACCCAGAATCCTGCCGGTGCTCATGCCTATGTGCTCTAGAGAGATGGCTTGTACCAGGCTAGCCGGCCCAACTATGTGAAAGACCAGAGCACGACGGCTGGTGTTTTCAAAGGAGCGTGTAGCCCCTCTTACTGCGGCGGCCAGGAACAGGTGCCAGGGCTGCACGTCCCCCATCGTCAGCACCAGAAGCACCGCGGCGGCCACCATAATGTTGGTGGCATTTGATGCCAGTATGATGTGACGTCGGTCCTTCTGGTCTCCCATGGCCCCAGCTATGAGGGTGAAGGCGAACAAGGAGACCGTGCGGCTCAGGCCGACCAGGGCCACCTGCCAGGGTGAGCCGGTAAGCTGGAGGACCAGCCATCCCATGACCAGGAGCTCGGACAGCTCCCCGGTATTGGAGATGGCGCCGTTGTACCAGAGGAGCCGGAAGTTGCGGTTCTTCAGGACGGTGAGGAGGGGACTGTTGAACCGGGGGCGCAAGGATTCTAGCTCAAGGGATGAAAGGAGGTGGTGAGATTCATTGCGGGACTATTCTAGCCCAGGGGAATCCTTACCACCAGTTGTAGGGCCAATTGGCTCTAGGGGAAGGGAGGCCGTGGTCCGACTTTTTTTGTAAGAGTCCCTTACTTTGAGATTCCCGGTTGCGCTCGGAATGACATTAAGGAGTTAGTCGACGACGATATTAACCA
Organism: Chloroflexota bacterium; assembly: GCA_027294635.1. Classification (GTDB taxonomy): domain Bacteria; phylum Chloroflexota; class Dehalococcoidia; order Lucifugimonadales; genus JAPULR01. The sequence goes on from JAPULR010000144.1 coordinate 2,873, forward strand.
GGCGGCCGGGAACGTAGACCAGGTTCTTTACCGTCTTGTTCTGGGTGTGGGGCCGCACCTTAGGGCTGGCCAACACCAGCTCTTTGGCGTCGCTCTCGGAGATGGATGCGGGCACCTCCAGCCGGTCCCTCAGGCGGCCGTTCACCTGGACCACCAGGGTAATCATCTCCTCGGCAGCCAGGGTCGGGTCCCACTTGGGGAAAGGCTGGTTGTGGACGCTGTAGGGGTGGCCGACGCGCTCCCACAGCTCTTCGGCGTTATGGGGGGCCAGGGGCGCCAGCATCACCAGGAACTTCTCCACGCACTCCCCCCACAAGGGGGCGTCAATCTCTCCCTGGTCCCAGGCGCGGGCCAGGTGGTTGGATAGCTCCATGAGGGCGGCGATGGCGGTGTTGAACTTGAACCGGTCCAGGTCGTTGTATACCTTCTCGATGGTCTGATGAAGCTTGCGTCGGGTCTGAGCCAGAGCCTGGGCGTTCTGTACGTTCTCCGGCAGCTTCTCCGTGTCTCGCTGAAAGAGGTCCCAGATGCGGTTCATCCATCGGGCTACGCCGTTTATACCCGTGTCGGTCCAGTCGCCACCCTGATCCCAGGGGCCGAGAAACATCAGGTAGGTACGCACCACGTCAGCTCCCAGGCTCTCAACGTAGTCGTCGGGGTTGATGACGTTGCCGCGTGATTTGCTCATCTTGGCCCCGCCGGCGATGATGATCCCCTGATTGAACAGACGCAGGAAGGGCTCATCGAATTTCACCAACCCCATGTCCCTGAGGGCCTTGGTGAAGAAACGGGCGTAAAGGAGGTGCATCACTGCGTGCTCGGCGCCGCCGGTGTACTGGTCCACGGGCAGCCACTTCTCCACCAGGGCTGGATCGAAGGGACCCTTGTCATAGTGGGGACTGGCAAAGCGGAACATATACCAGGAGGAGTCCACAAAGGTATCCATGGTGTCCGTCTCCCGATGGGCCTCACCGCCGCAGGAAGGGCAGGTGGTGTGGACAAACTCCTCGTTGGTGGCCAGGGGTGACTTCCCCGTGGGCTTGAACTCGGCGTTGGGCGGCAGGAGGACCGGCAGGTCATCCTCGGGCACGGGCACCGTTCCGCAGGCGGCGCAGTAGACTATGGGAATGGGAGTACCCCAGTACCGCTGTCTGGAGATGAGCCAGTCCCTGATACGGTAGGACACGGCTCGATGGCCCCAGCCCTTGCTCTCCACCAGGTCGGCGATGGCTTCTACGGCATTAGGGCTGGCCATGCAGTCGAACTGGCCCGAATTTACCATCGTCCCTTCCTCGGTGAAGGCCCGACCATCCTCCGCCCCCGCGCCATCGGGTGGGGCGATGACGGTGCTGATAGGGAGTCCGTGCTTCTTAGCGAACTCGTAGTCACGCTGGTCGTGGGCTGGGACGCCCATGACCGCTCCCGTGCCGTAGGTGGTCAGCACGTAGTCGGCGATATAGAGGGGCACTCTTTCGCCATTGAGCTGATTGACGGCATAGGCGCCCAGGGGTATTCCCGTCTTCTCCTTCTCGGTGGACAGGCGCTCAATCTCCGTCTGTCTCTGGGTCTCCTCAACGTAGGCCTGGACCACGGCACGCTGGTCCGGGGCGGTGAGCTTTTCCACCAGGGGATGCTCCGGGGCCAGCACCATAAAGGTGACGCCGTAGATGGTATCTATGCGGGTGGTGAAGGTGCGAAGCTCTCGCTCCTCCAGGCCGTAATGAGATATATCGAAGGCGATCTCCACTCCCTGGCTGCGGCCGATCCAGTTGCGCTGCATGGTCAGTATTTTTTCAGGCCAGTCGGTAAAGCCGCTGAAGTCCAGAAGCTCCTCGGCGTAGGAGGTGATGCTGAAGAACCACTGCCGGAGGGCGCGGCGGGTGACGGGAGTGTCGCAGCGCTCGCAGCGGCCGTTGACTACCTGCTCGTTGGCCAGCACCGTCTTGCACGAGGGACACCACACCACCGGCGCTTCGGCCTGATAGGCCAGGCCCTTTTTATAAAGCTGGAGAAAGAGCCACTGATTCCAGCGATAGTACTCGGGCAGGCAGGTTATAAGCTCGCGTTTCCAATCGTACATGGGCCCCATGGAGCGGAACTGCCGGCGCATGTTGGCTATGTTGTCCATGGTCCACTGGTGGGGGTGGATGCCACGACTGATGGCGGCGTTCTCCGCCGGCAAACCGAAGGCGTCGAAGCCCATGGGGTGGAGGACGTTGTATCCCTGCATACGGCGAAAGCGAGCGTGGCAATCGGCAGGGGCCATGACGTACCAGTGGCCTACGTGCAGGTCCCCCGAGGGGTAGGGGTACATGGTAAGCTCGTACCACTTGGGCCGAGGGTCATCGTCCTTGACCCGGTAGATACCGTCGTTCTCCCAACGCTTTTGCCACTTCCTGTCGATCTCGGTGGCGGGATACCGGATCTCTACGTGCCGCGTTGTCATGGTGCTGTCTCACGTCCTGAGGGTTTTATCTGAAGAATTTTATCATACACCCGTAGGGGGCTGACCCACTGTGTCCGTGACTCACCGTTGACACCAAATCACGATGGTAAGATACTGGCTCCAAAACAACCCTGCTTCCTAAAGGAGGTGCCTGTGAAGGTAGGCGTGGTCTTTCCTCAAACGGAGATCGGCTCGGACCCTGGAGCGGTCCGAGAGTATGCTCAGGCGGCGGAGTCCCTGGGGTACAACCACTTACTGGTCTATGACCATGTGCTGGGAGCCGACACCAACTACTATCACGACTGGGGTGGATTCTATAAGTTGGAGGACCAGTTCCATGAACCCTTTGTCCTCTTTGGCTACCTGGCGGCCTTGACCCAGAGTATACAGTTCACCACCGGTATCATCATTCTTCCTCAGCGTCAGACGACCCTGGTGGCCAAGCAGGCCGCCGAGGTGGACGTTCTGACAGGGGGCCGCTTGCGACTGGGCATCGGCATCGGCTGGAACGCGGTAGAGTACGAGGCCCTGGGCCAGAATTTTCGGGACCGGGGCAGGCGGAGTGAGGAGCAGGTCTCCCTGCTGAGGGAGCTATGGACCCATGAGACCGTAAACTTTGAGGGCAAGTGGCACCGGGTAAACCACGCTGGTCTCAACCCTATGCCGGTTCAGCGCCCCATCCCCATCTGGTTCGGTGGCGGATCAGAGCAGGTGCTGAAGCGCATCGGGCAGACGGGCGACGGCTGGATCACCACCACCCGAAACATCGGTCTGGATGACTCCTTTCGGGACAAAATAGACAGAATCCATCAGTACGCCCGCGAGGCAGGCCGCGACCCCAAGGATATAGGCATTGAGGGACCTATTGTAGCGGGCCAAGGTTCCCCGGAGGACTGGGCTGATAGCGTTGCCCAGTGGAAGTCCTTCGGTGCAACCCACGTAAGCTTCAGTACCATGAAGTCCGGCTTCGACTCGCCGCAGCAGCACATCGACGCCATCCGGCGCTTCAAGGAGGCCATCCCCTAATCCAAGGGATGACCATACGATAATTAAGACAGGGGGCCAAATGGCTCAAACCTGTACTGACGAAGTTATACACTACGCGGGCGCTAAGCTGAGCTTGATGAAGGGAGGCCAGGGCCCGCCTCTACTGGTCCTTCACGGCCTGGGGGGCAACCCGGGCTGGATGGCCTACCACCAGGCCCTGGCGGAGCATTTCACCGTCTACGCACCCTCCCACCCCGGCAACGACGGCTCCCAGGCGCTGCCCTGGATAGACTCCATGGCCGCCCTGTCCCACTACTACCTGGGACTGGTCCAGCACCTGGGATGGAGCCGGTTCTCCATCGTGGGCTTCTCCATGGGCGGCTGGCTGGCGGCGGAGATCGCGGCCATGTGCCCCCACGGCCTGGACCGGCTGGTGCTGGTGTCGGCGGTGGGCATTAAGCCTCGAAAAGGTGAGAT
>JAPULR010000145.1 GCA_027294635.1 Chloroflexota bacterium
AGGTTATTTAGCGGATGTCGTTGTGATAGTGGTTCAAGAATGTTTACTTAAGAAGGTCATCGCTGGTCTGGAGCCGAACGACCCATCGAGATCTCCCAAGTCAAACACCGTGACGATGTGAGGGTGGGAGCCGAGTCGGCCCATGGCCTGGGCCTCGCGCGTGATGCGGGTTCGGGAGACCTCATCCAGACCCTCGGTCTTAATCAGAGCGAAGGCCACTTCCCGGTCCAGGAGGGTGTCTTGGGCCAGGTAGACCTTCTTCTTTCCGCCCTCGCCCAGGAAGCGCTTCACTTCATAGCGCCCGTTGGCGAAGGAGGTGGGTTGTTCCGAGGGGGGAGCCGAGGGTGACGGAGACGGAGGCTGTGTTGAGGACGAACTCTCCCCCAACTCGGTTTCAGCGACATCTAGTAGGGCTAGTCCGTCTGGGTTTTCTTTGTCAAGCGCGAGCACAGCCCTTGCTCGGTCACGGACAAGGGCCCAATCAAGTTTGGCGACTGCTTCTTCTGCCTCGTCAAGGAATTGTTCGATGCGCCTTTGGAGCCGTTCGGTGGCCAACGATAGCCTCTTCAAACCGAGATAGTAGGGTTAGGAGGATTGTACCCACGGCAAAGGGGAGAGGCAAGCTGGCGGACTGGTTCGCACAATATCGTTTACGTCAATCTCCCTCGGGACAGGCCGCCGAGCGGTTAGACCAGTGGCGAGGTGTGGGGCATGGCTTACGTTCTGGCAGGAGTTAGATTAAGGAATCCTACCTCCAGTATTTTTCATCCCTCAGAATCGCGTGGGTCATACCCATACACCGACGGGTGGTTAAGCGCCTTCAATATTTCTCGCCGGGACAGCACCCGCTCCGTCGACGGCCTCATACCAAGCTCGGTGGAGATGGCCAAGGACTCTTCAACTAAGACGTGGCCATTACGACGTCTCCATTGTCGTAGGATCCAGCAATTCAAGCTCGGCGACAGCCATATCCCGCAAGAGGAATTTCTGCACCTTGCCACTGGAAGTCATTGGGAACTCATCCATAACTACGGTGTGGCGGGGAATTTTGAAACTGGCGAGCCGACCCCGGCAGAAAGATACCAGGTCTTCATTGCTGGCCTGCTGACCCGGCTTTAACACCACGCAGGCGCAGGCCACCTCGCTCAGTCTCGCGTCTGGCACACCAACCACCTGCGCCTGATCAATGGCTGGATGACCCAGCAGGAATTCTTCTACTTCTGCCGGGTCCACATTCTCCCCGCCCACTTTAAGGAGGTCCTTGTAGCGCCCCATAAACCGTATGGTGCCATCCTCCCGCATGGTCGACACGTCGCCGCTGTGCAGCCACCCGTCGGAATCGATGGCATTAGCCGTTTCCTCGGGTTTCTTGTAGTACCCTTGCATCAGCCCGTAGCCCCGCGCACATAACTCCCCCACGGTGCCGAAGGGCAATTCTTCGCCAGTGCCAGGGTCAATTACTTTTTGTTCCCATCCGGGCAACGGGTTGCCTGAGGTACGGCAGCGGTCATCCTCTGGAGAATCCAGGAAGCCGGTATTCCCAGCACCACCCACTTCGGTCATCCCCCATAGGGAAACTGTGGGGCACAGGATTTGTTGAGACTGGCGGGCGACCAGTTCACTACTGGCCATTCCTGCACCCAACAGGCCGGTGCGCAAACTGCCACGGTCCGTCTTCTCACAGTCAGGATGGCCAATCAAGGCACCGAAGTGGGTATCGAAGCCGTGAATTAGGGTAACCTCCTCCTCCTGGATCAAACGCAGCGCCTCGCCAGGCTCAAACAGGGTGGTCAGTACCATACGGGCTCCAGACTCCACCAGCATGAGGGGTCCAGCGACTAGCCCAAAAACGTGGAACAGGGGCAGGTACATCAGAGTCACATCCTTGGGGGTAATTCCCAGGCGGCTCGCCATGTCCCCGATCTGTCGCAGGATGTTATGGCAATGCATGACCCCCTTGGGAAATCCGGTTGTGCCCGAGGTATACATGATTAGCGCTGTACCATCCGGGTCCACACGTTGGTCACGCTCCTCTGCCGCAGCATCCGATACCATTGGGGCCTCCCGCATGACATCAGCCCAGCGGTGGGTTCCGGAATAGGGGGTTTCCCCCAAGACGAGAACTCGCTTTAGCTCGGGACACTTCCGGGGATTCAGGTTATCGGGGTTCCCCGATGCTATCTCCGGACAGAGTTGAAGTACCATCTCCAAGTAGTCAACTGGCCCGGAGCGATCCACTGTGATCAATGTTGTGGAGTCCGACTGCCATACCACGTACTCCAGGTCATCGGTGCGGAATCGAGTATTAATGGGCACTGTCACCGCGCCAATCTTTGCCAGAGCAAAGAAAAAGAAAAGCCATTCGGGTCGGTTGGTCACCCAGAGCGATACATTATCTCCTGGTTGCACCCCCAGCCGAATAAGAGCCTTTGCTGTACGCTTCACCTCTTCCTGAAACTGGGTAAAGCTCCAGCGCTGACCTTCAAAACAAAGCGCTTCCCTGTCCCCCCAGCGGCGAGCGGCCTCATCCGGCATCGAACCAAAGGTCTTCTTCTCGAACCACTCAGGCATATCGGTAACCTCCGACCTAAAATGGGATAGACCCAGCGGAGATGTTAACTAAGCCCTCAGAATATCTCCCCTGGACAGCACCCGCTCCATCAGGGGCCGCATGCCCAGCTCGGAGGAGATGGCCAGGGACTCGTCCAGCAGGGACGTCGCCTTCTCTCGGTCGCCGGTCTCGTTTCGCTGTAGTAGGGCGTCGGCGTAGTCGCGGCAGGTCCAGGCCAGTTCGGGCCGGTAGCCAGCATTACGGCAAAAGTCCAAGGATTCCTCGAAGTGGACTGTTGCCCGGTGCGTGTGTATTTTAGGTAGCCGCATTGTACGTAGGGATACGGGGTGTGGCAAGCTGGCGGCTGGTTCGGATAATGCCCCTTAGGTCAAATGGAAGCAGTCTATCCTCATGAGAAGCCAGCTCTTCGGTGGAGAGGGCTAGGTGGATGGTTAGGGGGCGTGGCCTAACTGTGGGGTGGGTGTATTTTGGGAGTCCTCCCTCAGCCATTTTGTTAGCTCCAGAATACGGAGGAACACGCCGTGAAAAAGACGCGCATCTGCTTTAGTACTTAGGTGTTGCCGCCCCGTCAATGTGTGGTTTAAGCACGGTGTACAGGAACTGATTGACAGGAGTCGGAATTCCCACCTGCCGTCCCATTTTCACTACTGCTCCGTTAACGGCCTCAAGCTCAAGTTGCCTACCTTGGTCCAGGTCGACGTGCATCGATAGCTGGTAGTCCCATGGTAGGGTCTCCGCCCGACCTATGGCCTGCGCGACCACGTCCGGATCGAGATTAACTCCTTTAGCCCGGCCCACAGCTTCTACCTCCCGCAAACCGGCGATCCACATCTCCCGTGCTTCTGGGTGCTCCAGGAGGGACCTTGTCAAAAGACGGGTAACACAAGTCATTCCTGCGGTTGAAGGGAGGAGCAGGAACTTGGTCCACAAAGTCTTGGTCACGTCGTTGGACAAACCGGCATTAACTCCAGCTTTCTGAAAAGTCTCCAAGATTCGCTTCGCTCTAGGGCTCTCCTTACCATCGACCTCGCCGAATATAACGGCCGGCGGGTTCCCTCGATTGGCAATAACACCGGCAGCCTCAATGTAAGCGCCGAAATTAGCCACGCCGCTCAGCACACAATCAAATCCTAAGGATTGCGTCAACTCATCGAAGGTTTCGACGCCGTTCTGTAAGCTGAGAACGGTGGTGGATTCGCTGACCATGGGACGCATAGCAGGGATAGCAGTTGCATTATGGTATGTCTTGACTGTGAAGAGCACCACGTCCACTGGGCCAACCTCGCCAGGTTCATTCGTTGCATGAACTTCGGCAGTAAATTGATCCTCTGGCATCCTGACCCGTAGACCATTTTGGCGGATGGCCTCTAGGTGCGCTCCTCTAACGATCAAACTAACGTCATTGCCACCACGTGCCAGCAATCCGCCCAAGTTTCCACCAATACCTCCCGCGCCCATCACTGCGATTCTCATGGTTGCACCTATCCTATGGCAAGAGACGACTTTAGAGCCTACGCCTTCAAAATCTCCCGCCGGGACAGCACCCGCTCCATCAGGGGCCTCATGCCCAGTTCGCTAGAGATGGCCAGGGACTCGTCCAGCAGGGACGTGGCCTTCTCTCGATCGCCAGGCTCGTTGCGTTGGAGCAGGGTGTCGGCGTAGTCGCAGCAGGTCCAGGCCAGCTCGGGACGGAAGCCCCCTTTGCGGCAGAAGGCCAGGGATTCCTCGAAGTGGACCGTCGCCTGGTCAAGTTTGCCCATGGTGTGGGCCAAGAGGGCTAATACCCGGTCGCCGGTTATTTGAAATGGCACCAAAATACCCCGAATGTTTTGTAGGGCGGCATATTGCTTCCCAGCTTCTTGAGTCCTGTCATTAATAATCGCCTGGATACCTAGACCGCATCTGGCCAGAACTTCGTACATAGGAGTTAAGGTAGGTGAAGTAAGTACAACTTGGGAGGCTTCCGTGGCCAAATCCAACCTCTCGAGCTGGCCGGTAGCGCGAGACAACAGCGGTATCTCCATAGCGGTCCTCGCGTAGCCCGCCCTGGGCCCTGGTGGGGTGTGGGCCATGACTTCCAAGAGCCGCTCGAGATACGCTTCTCCCTGGCTGAAGTTTCCGGTCTGGTACTCTAAGTCTACTGCATCCACAAGGATATTCGCATCCCGAGGCGCCAGCGCCAGCGCACGTTCGACCAGGCTCCGTCCAGATGACCAGTCCCCCTGCAGGCAGGCCAAATTGGAGGCGTGTTGGAGGGCGCTCCCCAGCCAATACCGGTCACCTAATCTCTCTCCCAGGCTCAGCAAAGCTGTAGCCTGTTCTTGAGCCTCTTCACATCTACCCGTCAGATATAGCACGCGAGTGGCCGATAAGCGGGCGCTTACTTCCGCGTTGGTTTCAGTGCCGTGCAGAGCCAGCTCAATGACTTTCAGCGACTTGCTCAAGGTCGCGTCCGGCCGTAGTTGGAAATAATCTACGTCAGCGGATGACGCCAGAGTGTTCATTTCCAGGGTTGCGTCACCCATATCGTGAGCGATGGCTAGGGCCTGGTCGAACGCCTTTTGCGACGCCTCGTAGTCACCTTCTACGCGGCCCAACTCCATGCCGTAACGGGAGAGCAACCACCCCTCCTCGAGTGAACCGGGGGAGACCAAGGTCAGTGCCTTAGCGACAATCTGGGTCAAACCGGTTCGTACATTCCCCATGGGAATCCGATACTGAGCAACCGATACTGCGTTGGTCGAGTCTCCAGTCCCAAAGTAAAAGTCAAAGGCACGAACAAAACTCTCTACTGTTTCCTGAGACTGAAATCGTTCTTGTGTGCCGGTACGGGCGCGAGCGTACCCAAATAGCAACTCCGCAGCCTCCGCATCTGGTAATGATTCCCTGCCAACGACGGGTATACTTCTTGCCGCCAGCCCCCTTTCAAAGTGAGTCTGGGCCTCCTCCCAAGCATAGGCCGCCAGCGCCCGTTCTCCGGCCAGCAGGGAGTACTGGACCAGCTTCTCGGTCCCAGTCGCCATCTCTGCCAGAGCGAAGTGGTGGGCTAACTCGGCGGCGTGGGCGTCGGCGTTCACGCCGTACAACTCTTCAAGAGTTTCTGCGATTCTTGCGTGCAGCCGGACCCGCCTGGTCAGGGTAAGCTCCTCGGTGAGGGTTTCCTGAATCAGTGCATGGGTAAACTGGTACCGGCCCACAGCCTGGGGTAACTCCTCTATCACACGGGCTGACAACGCCTCCTCCAGAACTTCCAATAGCCGGTCCTCGGAAATATCCTCAACCAGAGGGGTTAGCTGCCTTAGCTCGAATTCACGGCCTATGACCGATGCGATGGTCAAGCTATCGTTGCACCGCTGGGACAACCGATTCAATCTTCGTCCGATGACCTCCCGAACTCCCTCAGGAATACGAACAGTCCAGGAATCCCGGTTCCCGGCTTGCACTG
>JAPULR010000146.1 GCA_027294635.1 Chloroflexota bacterium
TCTGAACGGCATTCACTGGCTGGTCGCCGTCCCGATTATCGTCACCTTTGGCTAGCTCTTTGTTAGCCTTTGCCAGCTCTTTATCTATCTTCTTCTGACGCTTGGGGTCCGCTGCCGGGCCTCCTGCAGCCTCCTCTATAATGGTCAGAGCCAATTGATGGTCGGCATCTAGTAAATCGTCAATGGCCGCCCTAGAGGCTTGTATGATCTCTTCTCTAAGGTCAGCATCTTTGCCCTTACCTTTGTCCTTACCTTTGTCCTTACCAGCCTTTTCTACAAGGTGCTCAAGCTCTTTAACAGCATGCCGTTCCCGGTCAAAGACCTTGTGACCCTTCTTTGGAACCAGGTGAAAGTCGTCTTCCCAGAACTCTGTGTCAAGGCTTTTCTCAATAGATGCCACAGCTTTATTAATTAGCTCAGATTCATCCACAAAGGGTGTGAGCCTGTCTAGAGCCCGCTCTTTGAAGCTTCTTGGGCTGGCGCTTGAACCGCTACCCGGCATAGCAGAGGGAACTAAAACGGCCGCACTTATACCGAATACAAACCATATTATGAGTAGGCGCTGAATCACGACAGGTTTTTCCTGGTTTTACCCATAGCCAAGATTCAAGATCAGCTATGCGCCGTTCTTGCACGATACATTCCCCAGGGTGTAGAAAGACAAACTAGAGGTCAGTTTTGATTCCAACCCGCAACTTGTCCCGCCCCGAGGGCCTTCCAAATTAGCCTACGTATCCGTCCGCCAGGGCATCGCATCGACGGTTCATTCCTAACTGAGGGATATTCACGTAGTGCTGGCCAACATTGCTTCGTGTTCCGCAGCCGTTCCTCCAATGATGTTTTACAACCACGCAACCCGTCGTTTACCGGTAAACCACTTGCCTTTTACCTTTTCTTTATCGCTTTTCCGAATGCTATGTTTAGGACTAACCGCTGCCCAGGTACTTTAGTACCAAATTGTCTGGTAACCTAGCAATAAAGTAAAACCGCTCAGCCGTTACCGACGCACGTATAGACGATATAGCTCAAGGACCCATCTTATCTCCTAATGGGCCTCCAGGCTAAGTCAGTTCACATGGAATGGCAGAGGGCTCACGGTTTTCCCACCCTACGCGTGGCAACTCGCATGCTCCAGGGCACCTGCGTCCTCCGACACAAGGGAATAGGAGGGCCGCCACCCTTCTGTGCGATATTGAGGGAAAAGCAGGGAGTCGAGCCACAGCCGCTGAAGGATACAGGACCTGTTCCGGGGTACTTAACCAATTATCAACACTTTTTGCTCTATCCTTTACCCTTTCGTCATATAATAAAAGCCCTGCACAACGGGCAAAATGAGAGGCAGAATAATAGTAGGATTTAGCATCCAATGGCATCCCTCATGAGCTACCGTTGACACCCCATTCGGCCTAAGGCAATTTCGGTATGCTTTAGGGGGCATTTACTGACGGCCGTTCTAATAGGAGCGCCGAAAGTTACTTCAGATATGGAGGTGGATTTAGGGTCGAAAGGTTCGACACCACCTCCCACCGATGAAAAGCGAACACCTGGATGAAAATCGTCAGGGGTCCACAAAGGAGAAAACTTGTGCGGCTGAAGTGGGTACAATGTTGACCCTTCTAAATACCCATGCTAACTTGTTAAATCAATGGACACTATGCCCCAGGGGCCGTCAGGCTATAATATGCGAGGAACCGATACCAAAACCTTCGACACCGGAACGACCAGCACCTTGCCGGAATTTCAAGTGCCGGGAATGCGACCGTGTGGAAGAAGATAGTAAAATCTTGCAATTAGCGACCGGAGAAGCTTAAGGAGGCCAAGTGAACACTGAAAGACCACCAAACCACAGCTCCCTTAATAGACTTGCCGAGCACACCGTGCTGGAGGCTGAAAAACTAGCTCAAAAGCTCAAGGAAGAGGCCAATCAGATTCGTATCCAGGCCCAGGCCCAAGCGTCCCAGATAATCGCAGAAGCGCAAACCACTGCTCAAGAGCAGATCGAAGCTGTCGGCAGAGTAACCAGGACAGCCTCTGAAGAGGCGCAGAAGATTATCCAATCTGCCCGACAAAAGGCCATGACGATTGAGGCCGAGACCAAACAAAAAGCCGAGGAGCTCTTGGAGATCACAAAAAGCCGACTCGAGGACCAGATACGCAGGAATGTGAAGTCGCCATCGGATAAACTGCTCAACTATGTGTACGACGTCGTGAAGGAGGTACAGAAACTAAACCTCAGCTTAGAGAATTGGGAAGTGCCAGATTCTCCTGGGGTAGAGCTACTGCCGCAGGTAAAGCCCCCCATCCAAGAAACGTCACCCCCGCAAATCGACCCTCCTCAGCAGCCCGATGCCGAGGCTGCCGCTACTGAACTCGCCGACGTTGGCCAACCGAAGACTGGGCCTGAAGGTTCCCAAGAGCCTGTAGCAGAGGAAAAAGCTCCGGACCTCGCTGAGAGCAGGAATGGTAACGAAGCACTATACGAAGGGGCACTGAAGGTAATTATCCAGGCCCCGGTCTACCCCGCGGGCCTTGGCGAAGTTTACGACCGCCTGGGCAAGCTACAGGATATTACCCTACGGGATACCGGATACGCAGATGATGGCTCCTTCGAAATCGATCTCTCCCTGAGACATCCCACACCCCTACTCAACATACTTGGACACCTGGATACTGTTGCAGAGGTGAACGTCGGAGGGTTGGAGATGGGTGGTAATGACGGCGCCGCACCGGGAGAGACCCAGGTCACGGACGCACAACCAACCAGGATAGTGGTAAAGCTTAAAAGCTAGCCTTATCGTTTGTAGGCCTTCGCTGTAATAGACGTCGCAATATCTAGCTTCTGCCCTGTCTAGCTAGATAGCCTGTTATTTTCCCCTCTCGCAAGGTTTTCCAAATCCCCGGCTCACAGCAGCGCGCTTTCCAAAACGTGCCCCCACCCCTCTGGAGACCTGTGGCCACACGTGCAGCGATCCCAGGTAAGTTGTTTCCTGAACCAGTGCTTCGTCACCCCGCGTGAAAATGGGCTAGCCATGCGCTCCTGGTTCGACGGGCTCACCATGAGCGGATTATTCCCCGCTCAGCCTGAGTTTATCGAAAGGTGAACGCTCATTTTCTGAGCAGTGCGCTTGCAACCTCCAACGGTCACACCTAGATAAGGTTTTAGGTATTTATTCCTTCTCAAATCCTCCCTTGCGGTTGGGGCAAGTCTTTTTTGGCCTAAGTATGCAGGTACCTTTGTACCTGATGGAAGTCTGTACCGGCGTATAGAATCCAGCTAAGAAGGTAAAGGATGTGAATTCGCTAATTCATATCGATACCGAGGACAGTGACGGCACGACTAGCTCCGATTAATCCGATTAAATGGGAGGGAACCGATGAACGAGAAGGTAATGATGGGGGTTACCGCAGGCCTAGTGGTGACATATCTGGTGTTCGGAGTGTTGCATTTCATTGCGATGGGGTAGTGGGAACTACCACTCACATTCCACCAGCCCCCTTGTCCTTAACTCGGCCCCCTCGCCCGGTCACCTTTGCTTCGGCAAAACAAAGCTGCAACACAACCCAAAGGCACCGTGCAATTAGCTTAACGGAACGGTTCTAAGAACCTTCCTACCGCTCAGGCCGTGGTGCGCTCGTGGTCGCAACAGCCCCCCCTGTGTTTTGGACACCCTTTCGTCGCCCTTGACCCCCAATAATCCCCAAGTTAGGATGAGGCTGCAATCTAGAGCTAAAAGGATGGACGGGGGGTATGCAGAACACAAATGGCCCAAGCTCAGGGGAATCGGAGATGGCCGGTAGGGTGATGACGGTCAATGGTCCCATAGATCCCTCAAAAGTTGGTGCCTGCATCATGCACGAGCATCTATTTATCGACTTCTGGAGGGACAAAGAGCCTGGTTACAACGCTCCGGCCACGGAAGTGGCCCATTGGAATGAGAAGCTAACGCTGGAAAACCTTCACCTGGCCAGGAGCCAGAAACCCATTAAGGACAACTACCTTTTAACTGATGAAGCCGTAACCATCAGAGATGTCATGGCTTATCGAAACTTGGGCGGGAATACCATCGTAGACGTGACCAACATCGGCCTGGGGCGAGACCCCCTGGCCCTACAGCGCGTCGCCAACGCCACGGGGCTTAACATCGTCATGGGCTCCGGCTGGTACCAGCGATTTTATCATCCCAAGGACATGGATCAGCGTACTGTTGAGGACCTAGCCGACGAGATAATCCAAGATATTAACGTTGGAGTGGGAAATACGGGGGTTCGCTCCGGCATTATAGGCGAGGTGGGCATCAACGGAAACCCCCTCACTCCCAACGAGGAGAAAAGCGTCCGAGCCTCAGCGCGGGCCAGCAGGGCTACCGGCGCCGCCATCTCTTTCCACCACGGCGGTACTGGCCGAGAGAAGTTCAAGGTCGCCAGCATGTTGGGAGAAGAAGGCGCAGACCTGACCCGGACCATCTATGGTCACAGCAACACCTACGCCGGCGATGTCCCCTTTCTTCTGGAGCTTCTAGACCTTGGCGTTTACGTTCAGTTCGACACACTGGGAAGGGTGATGGCCCCCGTAGCCCGGCGCCCGGTGACCCTTGGCCCCCCAGAAATCCATCATCCCCAGGTGGCCGCCGACGTGTTGGTGGCCGAGGCGATTCCCCAGCTCATCGAAGCGGGCTATGAGGACCGTATCCTGCTGTCTCAAGACGTCTGTATGAAGATGCACCTTAAAGCCTACGGAGGCACGGGATACACTTTTATCCTGGAGAAGTTCCTGCCTTACCTGCGAACCCAGGGAGTGACGGAGGAGCAAATTCACAAGATGATGGTGGAAAACCCCAGACGCGTGCTCACCTTCGCAGAGCCAGGGTAACTATAACAAGGTGCGCCTCTTCCCCCTCGTTTGGCGTTGCTCCTTCTGACCTAGGAACCGCCTGGTTGGACCTGCCTTAGTCGGCAGGTTGAGCCATGGCCAGGACGTCTTCCCTCTTAACTTCCTGATCATGTACGTCCTTACCGTGTTGCTGGACCAACCTCACCAGCTCGTCATCAGTATCAGCCTTAATTACGTCACCACAGGGACAGTTCACTACCTTAGCCATAACACCCTCCATAATTTTGAGTGCCCCGTATAATAACAGGTGACTTTGCCAAATCTTTGGCAACCCCTTGCCGCATTATGGAAATCAGGATATACCTCACTGGCCGGGTCACCCTGGAAGTCGACGGCAATGTTGCGGTCCATGAGCATCAGTTCCGAGGGAAGCAGGGTCGGTTGTTGTTCACTTATCTGGCCTCCGAACGAACCCGCCCCGTGCCCCGAGAAGAGCTGGCCAAGATTATTTGGCCAGGAGAGATGGCCCTATCAAGGGAGGTTGCCTTAAGCGCGCTGATAAGCCGTCTTCGAGGTCTCCTTTCACCAGACGGTCTAAAGAACCAGGGTATAGCCCTCTCCAGCAGCTTCGGACAGTATCACCTGAGGCTCCCCAAAGACACGTGGATCGACCTGGAAGCGGTCACCTCCGCCGTAGACAATGCGGAAGGCGCTCTTCGAGGGGCATCGTGTTATTCCATCCTTTTGTATCTAACTACGTGTCGTCTGGTTTACCCCATGGCTGGTATTTTGTGCCTACAGTACCATGTGGTCATCGTGAGTCCCCATACGTATGGCGGCAAAATGGCGGCAATGGCTAAGGAGCACCAGGTAGAGACTTACGGGCAATGCCGTCGTTGTCGCCATAGAGCCTGTGACTTTTCCGCCGTCGGCCATCAACTCATCCATGGTCTCGGCTCGGGCCAC
>JAPULR010000147.1 GCA_027294635.1 Chloroflexota bacterium
CGGGGGCTCCCAGCTGGAAAGGGGTGAGGCCGACGTGAAAGTGGTCGTTGACCAGGCCGGGCATTACGAGATGATTCGAGGACCCAATCACCTCTACCTCTGGATGCCTGGTCCTGAGTTCCTGGTAATCGCCCACCTCGGTGATCTGGCCGTCCTGTTGCAGCACAGCGCCATCGGTTACGACCTCTGCTGATGAACGGCCGGTGATCTTGGCGATAACGTATTTCCCACGTATCAGAGACGATGTCATTGCCGCCTCCTCGAACGAGTCGATTCCCTTAGGGGAAATATCTAAACCGGCAGTGGTTATTCCGGACTGTAGGCACCGAAAACCTTACGACTCCTAGATTAGCCTCAGAAATTTCTCGGCATTACCGGACATGTGTTTTTCCAAAGCGCCGGCTTCCAAGTCCTTCCAGATGGGCCAGTCAATGACCATCTCCGCAGTGTCTGGGAAGTGGGCCTCGCCGTGAGGATAATCAGACTGGTGCATCAGAGCATCGGTGCCCAGGAGGTCGATGACAGCTTTAGTCATTGCCGGGCCTTCAAAGGGCTCGGCACCGCACCTGAACCGGCCCATCTGAGCGTATTCGATTGGTTTGTAATCCGTCTTTGGCGTTGTTCCCGAGACATAACTGCACATCTCTTCAAGCCGAATGAGCCAGTGAGGAAGCCAACCGTGGCCCACCTCCGCTGCCCCGGCATTGATGTTGGGATAACGATCAAAAATCCTGCCGACGATCAGGTAAGACAACAACCTAGCGGCACCCCAAGGATGCGCTGCTGTCCGGGCCACCGCCACGTTGTCCCACATGTCCCGGTAGCCGGGGAAGTAAGGAGGCTCGAAGGTGAAACTGTGGTGCAAAATAGGCAGGTGAGCGTCGTTCATCACTTCCCATAGCGGGTCCAATGCAGGGTGGTCCACCGGCATCCCTTCGGGAAGTATCGGCGCGACAGCGGCAACCCAACTTTCGTTGGTCAGGGCCTTTACCTCAGAAACTGCCCACTCTATATCTGCAGCTGGCGCCAGTATCAGGCTCTTCAACCGCTCTGGGTCTGCGCTACAGTATTCGCGCATGTAGCGGTGGTAGGCCGAGTACATTCCTTCGGCAAGGGTAACGTCATCGATTGCGGTAAGGCCGTTTGCCCAGGTGCCTGGAATTATTACGTCTATGTCCCGGCCCTCCAGGTCCATGTCTTTGAGCCTGCCTTCTGCGTTTTCATCGCTGACACCGTGTTGCGGGTCTACCCTGTGATGGCCCGAAGACTTGGTAACCCTACCCTCCAAAGCGCCACGCCCGCCAACTACTGCTGCCGCGTCTTCACCTTTAGGAGCTTCTCCCGGGAACCGGTCAAAGGGAATCGACGCGATGCTAAGGGCGTTATAGCCTCCCACTGTCCGGATGTATGGTTTTAGCTCATCTAGCCGGGGCCGAAAGCTGGGCTCGACGAATTTGGCCAAAGTGTCATAGCTAGGGTTTACATGAGTGTCGATGTCGATAACCTTGTATCCCTTTTTCATTGTTTCTCTCCTCTTTTGAGACATTGAATTCTGTGTCCGACATGCCGCTATAAACCGTGATGAAGCTACGGCTTCAGGTACCTGGACAACCATTCAAGGCAGCGGCCCCAGGCCATGTAAGCAGCCTCGGGCCGATAACTGGGACGAGTATCAGAGAAGAACGCGTGGCCGGCTTGTTTGTAGCTCACTAATTCAAAGGTTTTGGAGGCTCCCTCCAGCAATTCTTTGAGCCGGACAACGTCGGCGGGCGATGGATTGGCATCCTCATCCCCGAAGAGCCCCAACATGGGACAACCCAGGTTTTGCAGCATTTCTCCCGCCGGAGTGGGATTGGATTCAGTGGGCTGAAAGACGCCGTTGGAATAGAAGTTAACGAATGCGCTAATGCCCGTTGTATGGCAAGCGTAAATCATAGCCAGCCGGCCTCCCGAACAGAAACCAACCAGCCCTATCTTGCCATTGACGTATTCGCTGTTTTGCAGAAAATCCAACGAACCAGCAAGGTCGCCGACGGTCTGGGCGTTGGGCCGGCTATTCAACGACGCAGATGCCCTCGATAGATCCTCCTCTTCAACCACGGAAAGAAAATCATCCCGGCAATACAAAGCGGGCACGATACAGGCATAACCGAAAGCGGCGAACCGGCGAGCCACTTCTTTCATGTGCTCTTCATAGCCGTGGACTCCATGGGTAAGAATCAGGGCTGGAAAAGCGCCAGGACCTGATGGTCTAGCGATATAAGTCGGTACCGAAAAGGAATCATAACCTGGATGACGAACTTCGTAGGCGGTAATCTGAGAAGGATGGAAAACGGAGCCAGGAGGGAGGATTTGTGATACCATATCGCCCCCAATGGAATAGGACGATTCTCCCCCAAATCCTGGGCGGTGTCCAGTGGGCGGTGCGTTGCTTTAAATCGTTGGCCGGCTCCACGAGAGGTTATTCCGTTAAGAATCTCTCCCAACTGGTCATTCCTGAGGTCACCAACCTCAATATTAAGAGGCGCTTACAACTGGTGGATATACGTCCAGGTGGATTGACCAACGGTCTATGCCCGCTAACTTGGAGAACGGATGCTCGCCGGTAAATAGCGCTCCCAATCAGGTATCAGGCTAGTACGGGGTGAGGGCAGCAGCAAAGCGAAGACTAGGCCCATCAGACTAAACCCAAGGGACATGATCAATGGAGCCGCATAGGTGCCTGTTATGTCCCACAGGATTCCAGCGAACACTGGCGCCATTCCCATGCCAATCCCATTGCCTACGTTCTGCCACCCATAGAGGCTTCCCTGAGGGACATTGCCATAGTATTGGCGATTGGCGATAGGAAAGGTAGGCACCTCGCAACTTTGGCCTATACCAAAGAGGACGGAGAAGACGTAGAAAGCCCAGGCGTCGTGTGCAAAGAGAATGATGAGCAGCGGGAAGGCTTGCAGTGACATGCCTACTATCCAGACGCTTCTGCAGCCCCACCGCTCAGCTATGACAGGAACCGCACCCCGGGCGAAGACACCGATGCCCTGTTGAACAGCGAGTACTCCGGCAGCCACTCCCAGGGACAGGCCACGATCCACTGCTATAGCCACCACAAGCACATTGATTATGTTGTGGCCCATGCATCCCCAGTAGTGGATGCCGATGAGGTTCCAGAAGGTGCTGGTGCGCTGAGCTTGCTGGAGGAACACCCTGGACCTTATCTTGGCCGTATCGTCGTTCTGCGTGCTTTTGATGGGCTCGTCTCCAGTAGCGCCCAAGGGCCGCAATCCTATCTCGGCGGGCTCGTTGTAAAAGAACCTAATCAGCAAGAGAATCAGCGCCCCGCCCACTATGCCCGGAAGCCAAAAAATCCACTTCATTCCCAGTTCATTGAAGGCCGCGCCTATCAAGAAAATGAACGCGATCGTTCCCAATCCCTGGAAAGACCACACGGCCCCCATGGCCACTCCCAGATACCTCCTGAACCAAAGCGTGACACTTGATACCAGTAGTACGGTGAATATGGTGGAGGCTAATCCAAGCAAGACGCCGAAATAGAGGTAGAACTGCCATAGGTTGGTCATGGTGCCTGTTAGCAACATGCCAGCGATGAATAGAAGAGCTCCAAGCAACAGAAGGCGGCGTGTGCCATATCTGTCACCCAGCCAACCTACATAGGGGCTCATGATTCCCAAGACCAGCCACTGGATGCTGAAAGCAAGGCTGATGGCGGCGTAACTCCATCCGAAACCTGATGCAGAGCTCAGATAGGGCACCAGGGCAGCGGCAGCAAATCGAACGGAAGAGGTGACGAACCCCATTATTGCGGCGATGGCAACGATGACCCAGGCATAGTGGATC
>JAPULR010000148.1 GCA_027294635.1 Chloroflexota bacterium
GCCACGAACCCGCTAAGCTGTAATTTCTCCTGCATCTCTTGAATTCGATCGATTACCATCTCGGGCGTACCTACTGCCACTTTCTCTCGGCACACGTTACTCCAGGATATGCTTCCCAGGTGTTGGCTCCTACGTAGGGTGTTGGCTCCTACGTAGGGTTTCGGCCGCACCAGGCGTTCCAGCTTTGCCAACAAATACAGCGAAGCTATCACCTAGGAGACGAAATTGCCTCATGAAGCTTTCTTCTGGTTCTTGGAGGGCTTTATCCTTCGCTTCGGCAACGTAAACCGGCGCTCGTAGAAAAACATTGATCTCACCTTCGTGGCCGACATCCAACCAGGCTTGCTTGTAACTGTCGACTTGCTCTGAAAAGTTGGTCATATCTGCGACCCTCAGACCGACGAACAAAGGCATACCCATTCGGCCGGCCACGGGAAAACTATCAGGGGTGGTGGCCGCCATTCGCAGTGGTGGATGAGGTGACTGGTAAGGTTTAGGCACCAGGCACACGTCCTCGTAACTAAAATACTTTCCATCATAGGAGAAGCGTTCTTCGGTCCAGGCCTTTTTGATGATTTCGAGGGCTTCAAAGAACCGGTCACGGCTCTCACTGTAGGGAATGTTGTAGCCCTCATAAGATCCCGGCAGTCCACTACGCCCAATTCCAAACTCGAATCTTCCTTGGCTGATATGGTCGAGAGTCGCGGCTGCCATTAAGCAGGTACGACCCTTGCCCTAGTCCCGTCTAGCACTTAGGTGGCGCGGGAAACACTTGGACAAAATTGGCCAAGAGCTTGATAACAAAGCCCATCGAGAACTGACCAGACATGAAGCGCTGGGACATTTAAGGCGTTTCTGCGATCAGGTATCTCAGGGTCTTGATGTGATGACCTTTGAAGAGCGGCAGCTGCTGCTCCGCCTGGTGGTCGAAGCGCATCACCGTCGAGGGGGAGAGGGTAACTTTGGTAACAGTCTTCCCAACTTGAGGGGATGATGTTGAATTGCGCAACCGTCGTGGTGAACTGGTCGAACCATTAGGGGACTTTAAACCGGGGGCTTGTAACGACAGGCTAGCCAGAATAACCTACTGGCATCAGAGGACCAAACTTTGCTGGTGGGGAAGTGAAATGGCACCGATAGTGATCAAGAACGGGCGAATCATCACCGCCGTAGATGACTATACGGCCGATATCCTGATGGAGGGGGAGCGAGTGCAGACCATCGGGCGGGATATTCCCGTTGGTCCGGACGTAGAGGTGCACGAAGCCGCAGGCCTACTGGTGGTGCCAGGCGGCGTCGATGTCCACACTCATTTGGACTGGGAATTCGGCTCAGCTCGCAGCGCCGATACCTTTGGCACGGGCACACAGGCGGCTGCCTTCGGCGGAACAACGACGCTGGTAGACTTTGCCGACCAGAAGAGAGGACAGAGCCCTCTCGCCGGCCTGGAGGACTGGCATCAGCGAGCCCAAAGCTCCTGTGTGGACGTGGGGGCGCACGTGATCTTGACCGATGTGACTGACCAGACTTTGGAGGATATGAAAACGCTGATAGCTCGCGAGGGGGTTAGCAGTTTTAAACTTTTCATGGCATACCCAGGCGTGCTGATGGTGGACGACGCGGGCCTGTTTAGGGCTATGCGCGTCGCGGGGAGTAACCACGCCATGGTGTGTGTTCACGCCGAGAATGGCCCAGTAATACAAGCTCTCATAGAAGAGGCCCTGAGCCAGGGTCACACCAGTCCCAAATCCCACATGCTGACTCGACCGAGCCTGATGGAGGGCGAAGCAACCCATCGTGCCATCCGCATTTCCGAGCTGGCCCAATCGCCTCTTTACATCGTCCACCTCTCGGCCCGGGAGGCCCTTGTGTCGGTGGCCGAGGCAAGAGACCGTGGGGTTCCTGTGTCCGCGGAGACCTGTCCCCACTACTTATTCTTAACCGATGAAGAGTATGATCGCCCCGGGTTCGATGGGGCAAAGTATGTGATGACTCCGCCGCTGCGCACTCAGGCGCATCAACAAGAGCTCTGGCGCGGCCTTCGAACCGGCAACCTTCAAGTAATCTCCACAGACCATTGTCCCTTCTGCTTTCAGGAGCAGCCCCTGGGCATGAAGTACTCGAAACGGCTGGGCTATGGGGACTTCAGCAAGATCCCCAACGGTGCGCCTGGTGTCGAGACACGATTACCTCTGGTTTTCGACGGTGGGTTTCGGCAAATGGGCCTGTCCCTCAACCGAATTGTCGAGCTAACCTCAACGGCGCCGGCTAAGCTTTTTGGCCTGTTCCCTAAGAAGGGGACCATAGCCGTGGGCTCCGATGCCGACATAGTACTTTTCGACCCAGGGGAGACGTGGACGATAACCGCCTCCGAGCAACACAGTCGGGTGGACTACACCCTCTTCGAGGGACGGTCAGTCACGGGACGGGTGAAGAAGGTCTTCCTGCGCGGACAACTCATTGTCGATGGCACCGAGTGGCGGGGTCGCGAAGGGATGGGCCATTTCGTTTTCCGCGGTGAGTCGGGAAAAGTGTAAGCCTCTATGGGTTGACCAGCTCCTGGTAGGTATCTGGTCGGCGGTCCCGGAAGAACTGCCAGGTGTCCCGAACTTCGCGAATGATGTCCAGATCCAGGTCGGCTACCAAAACCTCGTCCCTGTCCCTAGCAGCCTGGGCTATTATCTGGCCTCTTGGGTCACAACAGTAGCTCATCCCGTAGAACTCGCCGATGTCCCAGGGCTTTTCATGCCCCACTCGGTTGATAGCTCCGACGTAGTACCCATTAGCCACAGCGTGGGCCGGCTGCTCAAGGTGCCACAGGTGGTCGGAGAGACCCGCGACGGTAGCTGAAGGATTGAATACAATCTCGGCACCGTTGAGGCCCAGAGCACGAGCGCCTTCAGGGAAGTGCCGATCATAACAGATGTACACACCAATTTTGCCCACCCGGGTGGAAAAGACAGGGTAGCCAAGATTACCGGGCCTAAAGTAGAACTTTTCCCAGAAACCAGGTGGAAGGTGGGGGAGGTGAGTCTTGCGGTACTTGCCCAGGAACTTCCCATCGGCGTCTATAACCGCCGCCGTATTGTAATAGACCCCGGTCAACTCCTCCTCATAGATAGGCACCACCATAACCATCTGGTGTTTTTTGGCGATATCCTGCATTAGACGGGTGGTAGGCCCTTCAGGGATGGGCTCCACCAACTCGTACCAGCGACGGTCTTGCTCGGCGGGGAAGTAAGGGCCATAGAACAGCTCTTGCAGGCACAACACCTCAACCCCTTTACTAGCCGCTTCCTCGATGAGGGCCAGGTGTTTATCGATCATGGATTTCTTAATCTTGTTTGGATCCCCCTGGAGGTCCTCCCCGACCGACGCTTGTATTAGCCCGGCCCGGATTAATCTAGCCATATTTCCTCCAAAGACGCCATGTCCGTTAGCTGCTACCTTCCGGCGCAAAGGTGTCAATTATCTCTTCCACGTTAGGTGTGAGGGGACACAGCACAGGAAAAGAGGCTCCAGCATCCAGGTAACCTTGCACTCGCTGGCGGCACATCTCCGGGGTTCCCGAGGCTGAAAGCAGGTCCACCACCGAGTCGCTTACCAGAGGCGTAGCCTCTTCGAGGCCGCCGGGACTGGGGGGCCAGCCGCCTAATCTGTCATGGATGCGATCAATGAGATCCTCTGCCACTCCGCTGGCTCGAGCTATGTGAGGCTGCTGGCCTATGTACATGGCCAGCAAAGAGCGAGCCGTGTTCCGCGCTTCCTCGGCATCCTGAGACATGGATACTCCTATCATCTGCGCCATGTCAATGGACTCCAGGGGCCGCTTCGCCCTCTCAGCTCCGTTGCGAGCCCGCTCCAGAGACATTCGCAGGTACTGGGGAGAGGTAAAGAAGTTGTGCAGGATGCCATCAGCGATCTCCCCCGCCAACTCCATCATCCTGGGACCCGTGGCTCCAATGTAGATAGGCACTCCTATAGGCTCTTGAGGAACGCCATGGCCCAGGTCCAAGCGTAAGTCTCGGACTTTGACCACTTCTCCCTCCAAAGTGACACTCTCCAACGCCAGGAGGCGCCGGACTACCTCAACATACTCCCGCATAGCCCTTAGGGTCTTGCGCCGTTCGACACCCTGTTTCCAGGCCAACGGCTCCCAGGATGAGCCTATGCCCAGAATAACTCGTCCTGGGGCCAGCTCAGCCAAGGTGGCGAAGGTCATGGCCATTAGCGCCGAGGTTCTAGTCCAGTTGTTCACCACCCCGGCGCCCAGTTTGACCCGCTGGGTGGCTGTGGCAAAGGCGGCCAGAGGAGTTACTGCATCTCGCGCCAGCCTGGTCTCACAGACCCAAACTGAGTCGAATCCCCGCTCCTCAGCGTATCGAGCTAGCCGAATCTGCTCAGAGATACCGGGGCGGTCCAGGAAGATGAGGCCTACCCGCTGCATTTGAGTCCTACCTCCCAGGTCTGGTCGCCGTTCCTGGCAATTCTAGGGGGCTGTCAGCCTGTTTTCAACTGCCAGCGAGGACACAAAGCCAACCTTAGTGAAGTTGATACGTAAAGGATAGAGCAAAAGCTCATCGACGGAGTGTAACGGTTGGAACACGCGAGCATACGAGTAACCGAGCCGGTATAGTGCTCAATGACGCCGCATAGGTGGAGAGTATCCAGTGAATGACGGTGCGCTCCAGATAATCCACAACCATTGCCTTGCAGCAGGAACCGCTGAAATCCTAAAATCTAGGCTAAGTCAATCCTTTTCGCTGAGCGCACAAGTTCGAATTGCCTGGCAGTCACCCGCTTCTGGAGTCATGGTAAAATCGGAGCAGTTGCAATGGATTAGCCATTAGGTGGAGGTGAGAGTCCTATGTCTTCCAACGTAGTACTATCAACTCGGGACTACAACGTGGTGGGCACAAGACCCATTCGCCATGACGGAACAGACAAAGTAACGGGGCGAGCCCGTTATAGCGCCGACATCAACCTGCCAGGCCTCCTACACGCCAAGATACTCAGGAGCCCTCACCCCCATGCTCGGATCAGGTCGATAGACTCCAGGCGGGCGCTGGACCTTCCGGGCGTTAAAGCTGTTGTTGCTTCTGCTGATTTGCCTGAGCCCTCAGCTAGGCTTTCCGATCAGGAAGAAGGAGCCGTAGTCAACTACGGTTTTTATAGCCGAAACGTGCTGGCCAGGGAGAAGGCTCTATACCGTGGTCATGCGATCGCGGCCGTAGCGGCCACCAGCCCCCATATCGCAGAAGAGGCCCTCTCCCTCATTGATTTGGAATACGAGGTGTTGCCTCCGGTGTTCAACGCCTTCGACGCGATGAGAGAGGATGCTCCCATCCTTCACGAACGACTCCTGACATTTTCGAACCCGGCCTTCCGGGTGGGTGCTTATGGCGACAGCGATAACGAAAAAGGGACCAACGTCTCCAACCACTTTGAGTTCCGTGTGGGAAACGTTGACAAGGGATTCGAGGAGGCAGACATCGTCGCCGAGCGAGAGTACCATACCAAGGCCGTCCATCAGGGGTACATAGAACCTCACTCGGCGACGGCCCAGTGGAACGCCGATGGGCAGGTGACCATCTGGTGCAGCACCCAGGGTCACTTCGCCCTCCGGGACCATACCGCCACCATCTTGGGCCTTCCCGTATCCCGGGTAAAGATCATCCCCATGGAGATTGGTGGCGGATTTGGGGGGAAGGGCCAGGGAGGGTGCTACCTGGAGCCGGTGGCCGCTGCCCTATCCCGCAAAACGGGGCACCCGGTGAAGCTCACCATGAACCGATCGGAGGTCTTCGAAGGCACCGGTCCCACCGCTGCTACACACATCCGGGTGAAAATGGGCGTTACCAAAGAGGGACAGATCACTGCCGCCGAAGCGCACCTGATCTACGAAGCTGGGGCTTTCCCCGGCTCCCCGGTGCCCTCGGGTTGCCGGACTATGTTTGCTCCCTACGACATCCCCAACGCTTTCATCGAGGGGTTTGACGTGGTGGTCAACACCCAGAAGACCGCGGCTTATCGGGCGCCCGGCTCTCCCGCCGCCGCCTTCGCCGCCGAATCCCTCATCGATGAGCTATGCGAAATACTCTCAATGGACCCGATCGAGTTCCGTCTACTGAACGCCTCCAAAGAGGGGACGCGCCAGGTTGCAGGGCCCGCCTTTCGCCGGATCGGCAACGTGGAGATGCTCCAGGCAGCGAAGGACCACCCTCACTGGTCGATGCCGCTCAGAGGCCCTAACCGAGGCCGGGGCGTGGCCAACGGGTGCTGGTTCAACGGGTCCGGCCCCGCCTGTGCAGTAGCCAGTGTAAATGCCGACGGAACCGTTGGATTGGTGGAAGGCTCTCCGGACATCGGGGGCAGCAGGACCGTCGCCGCCATGCATCTAGCCGAGGTGTTGGGCATCGCCGCAGAGGATGTCAAGCCTTCAATTGCTGATACCGACTCCATCGGTTATAGCTCCGGCGCGGGCGGAAGTGGCGTGGCTTTCAAAACAGGGAGGGCCTGCTACGAAGCGGGCCAAGATATTATTCGGCAGATAATAGAGCGGGCCGCCCTCATCTGGGATGTCAATTCCGAAGATGTGGAGTACAAGGACGGCGTTCTGCAACACAAGGAAGACCCGGAGCTACGGATGGGCTTCAAGATACTGGCAGGGCTGCTCAACGGGACTGGTGGGCCCATCGTCGGACGAGCCACCGTAAATCCGTCGGGTGTTGGGACCGCTTTCGCCATGCACATCGTAGATGTAGAGGTAGACCGGGAGACAGGCAAGGTAGACATTCTCCGCTACACTGCGCTACAGGACGCCGGGAAGGCGGTGCACCCCGGTTACGTCGAAGGACAGATCCAAGGGGGTGCGGTCCAGGGGATCGGTTGGGCGCTCAATGAAGAGTACGTATTCAACGACGAAGGCCAAATGGTGAACTCCAGTTTCCTGGACTACCGAATGCCCACCTCTCTAGACCTGCCGATGATCGATACAGTGATTGTAGAAGTTGCCAACCCAGGGCATCCGTATGGTGTCAGGGGTGTGGGGGAGGTATCTCTCGTACCCCCTTTGGCGGCCATCGCCAACGCTATCCATGACGCGCTAGGGGTTCGCATGACCAAACTCCCCATGAACCCAGGCAGTATTCTGGAAGCACTGTGGGAGAAGGAGAAGTCGACCTAGCTAGGCTGAGGCCAGCCTTCATACCGGCCGGACCACTATTACTATTATAAATCCAGTGCGCATACTGAGATGTCCTGGACGGGGTTAGCACCTGACAGTGGACCTGGCGACGGATAGTGGGTTACTTGTAAGGGTCACAGGTCCTACCCGGTCCTTGGGCGGTTAAAATGAGGCGATTAGCCAGAGAACACCATATCTACGCACTCGATTCCGCAAATCCACCGGCTATCACCATCGACTCCGGCGGAGAGCTTATGGTTGAGACGTGGGACGCCTTTGAGGGCGTTCGCGACCCGGCGATGCTGGAGGCCTCGTCCCTAAAGAGTCCGGTCACGGGCCCCATCTATGTGACCGGCGCTGAGCCCGGAGATGCCCTAAGGGTTGACCTGATCAGCATCACCCCTAAGGATGAATTGACGCACATGGTAATGCCGGGCCGGGGATTTCTGCAGGAGGAGTTTACGGAAGCCCACGCAACTGTGATGACCTTTGAGAGCGGCCACGTGGTCATGCCCAGCGGTCTACGTCTGCCGTTGGTACCCTCGATGGGCTTCGTCGCCACAACGCCAGTGTACCCCCAACGGACGGCCAGCGACAGCGGCCCATATGGTGGGGATGTGGACATGAAAGAGCTGGTGGCGGGCAGCACGATCTGGTTGCCTGTCCTCATACCAGGCGGGTTATTGGCCCTGGGGGACTGTCATGCTGTGGTAGGTGACGGCGCGGTGGCCGGTACAGGCGCGGAATGCTCCTCGGACACTCACATACAGGTGACCGTGGAGAAGGGTATGAACATCGGCAGCCCACGTGCCCTGACGCCCGATTACTTCGTGGTACTCGCGCACGGAGAAGAACTGGATCTGGCGATGAAACGTGCTGTGCGGGGTATGGTGGAGTTCCTTGTGCAGGAGAAGGGAATGGCGCCCTACGACGCCTACACTTTACTGAGTCTGGCTGGGGACATTCGTGTATCCCGCACCTTCCGCCCTATCAGCCCGGTGAAGATGATGCTGGCGCGGAGCGTCTTTGAGCAGTTGAACCGAGGACCACGCGCCGCCGACACGAAGGCAGAGGAACGGCCGGCATAACTAGGGTCAGGCCAAGACCTACTACTTTCCAGTCCTGGCCATTCGGCAAATTCACCTCTAATTCCTTGTTGGCATGCGTAGAAGGAACTCAGGCTAGCGAGTGGCTAGCAAGTAAGCTTCTATTGCTGGTAACCACACGTTCGACTAAAAACTCTGGCTTATCCGCCTACGGTAGCTAAGGGTTGAAGAAGGTCTACTCCTGTCTTTGATGGAGCCTGAAGCCCCCTTTGGGTCTTGGAGTGTTAAAATATATGGTAGGAATGAGAAAGACACGTGGAATTCCGCAAGCTGACGAGGAGTTCTTAGAGTCCGTAGCCAACGGGCAGGAACCGACCCCTCCCGGAGTCGTAGGGACCAACGATCTAGGAACTGAAAGCCTCTCCAGCAAAGCTCTAGAAAGCATACCAGGAGTAGCCACCAAAGTTGCCGACGACGCCAGTGAAGACACCGGGGAGGAGGGCGTCAAGCCGGGGGGCACCGTACCTCTGGGAGCGACTGAGGAGGTCACTGAAGAAGAACCCGACTGGGAGCCCGATCTCGGAGACGCTGAGGTACTGGAAGATCCAGTACGGATGTATCTCCGAGAGATCGGGCGGG
>JAPULR010000149.1 GCA_027294635.1 Chloroflexota bacterium
GTCCACATGTCCACTTCCACCACCATGATGGACGGGACCTACCGCCTGCACAAAGGCGACACAGACTTCACTCCTTTATCTAAACTCGCCTGCTTCTCCCAGTATTCGGTGGTACCGGAGGTAGCCTGTGTTCCCTGTCCCCAAGAGCTGCCCCTGGACAAGGCCGCCCTCATCGGTTGCTGTGTCACCACCGGGGTTAGCGCAGTCATCACCGCCGCCAAGGTGGAACCCGGAAGCACCGTGGCGGTAGTGGGCTGCGGAGGTGTAGGGCTAAACGTAATCCTGGGAGCGCGGCTGGCCAGCGCAAGCAAAATTATCGCCGTGGACGTAAACGAAGGCGCACTGGAGTTTGCCATGCAGTTCGGTACTACTCATACCGTGAATCCCTCTCAACAGGACGCCGTGGCCCGCGTCAGGGACATAACCGACGGCCTGGGCGCCGACTACACCTTCGAGGTCTACGGCTCCGGCGGGACGGTGGAAATGGCCTTCGATATGGCCCGCAAGGGCGGAACGGTGACGGTGGTGGGCATTGCCCCCGACGGCGACATGCCATCCATTGACGCCGTAGCCCTGGTGCGGCAGGAGAAGACCCTTAAGGGCAGCTACTACGGCTCCGCCCGCATGCAGGCCGACATGCCAAGGATGGTTGACCTCTATATGTCGGGTCATCTTAATTTGGATGCGCTGGTGACCCGCACCTACCACCTGGATGAGATCAACAAGGCCTATGCAGACCTGGTTCGCGGCGAGGTGGGCCGGGGCGTGATTACGCAATTCTAGGACTCGCACATCTCCCACATGGTTCGATGCCGATAACGGCACAGGACGGGCTCACCATGAGCGGTTTGGTCAGTTCTAGGAAAGGTCTCGCCGAACCATCAGCATAATACCATTACGCTCAGCCTGAGCTTGTCGAAGGCCACCTCAAGGTTGACCCCTGATCTAAACCAAAGGAACAATTCGGGGAATTGGTCAATGTCTACCATCCCAAGGATTAGGCAGTACGTAGTCGTGTGATACAATTCCCCTGGGCCTTCCCACTCACAGGTCTATATGAAAGGCCCGCAGGCTATTTCAAAAAGCAGCCCAGAAAGGCGGTGATTATTGACCCAGCGCGTAGGTGTATTTATCGATGGCAGTAATCTATATCACGCCCTGGAAGAGAACTGCGGCCGCATGGACCTGGACTTCAGCGCCTTTATAGCCAAGCTCTGCGGAGACCGCCACCTCTTCAGGACCTACTACTACAACATCATCCAGGACCCGGACCGCAGAGGTCCCGCCTATCAGGAGCAGCAGAAGTTCCTGGCCACCCTATATAACACACCCTACCTTGAGGTCTGTTTGGGCACCTCCAAGTACCGGGGCGATGTGCTGGTGGAGAAGGGCGTGGACATAATGGTGGCCACCGATATCCTCCAGTTCGCTTGGCGAGACCTGTACGACACGGCCATCCTGGTCAGCGGCGACGGCGACTTTGCTTACGCCCTACAGGTGGTAAAAAACCTGGGTAAGCACGTGGAGGTGGTGGCTTTCCCCAGCAACCTCTCATACGAGTTGTCTCAGACCACCGATGTCCTGCGCATCCTCGATCGTGGTTTCTTCGACGACCTGTGGGCCTCTGGGCGGGAGCGGTCGGGATCACGCGACGAAGAGGCCGAGGGTGGACCTCGGAGACGGCGCCGCCGTCGTAGGCCCACCCCGTCCAAGAGCAGCAACGCTACCCAGCACAGGACGGAAGAAGAAAACCCCGCCGCTTCAGAATAACCTCTCGAAGTAAGATGGCTGGGAGGACCACCATGCCCAGGGTGACAATCAATGACGTGGGCATCTACTACGAGGTGACGGGACAGGGCTTCCCTCTGGTACTCTGCCACGAGTTCGCCGGCGACTACCAAAGCTGGCACACCCAGGTTAGGTATTTCTCTCGTCGCTATCAGGTCATTACCTACAACGCTCGGGGCTACCCGCCCTCAGACGTTCCCACTCAACTGGAGGCCTATTCCCAGGAGCAAGCCGTAGAAGACCTTCATGGCCTGCTGCTTCACCTGCGCATTGACCAAGCATACGTTGCGGGGCTGTCCATGGGCGGAAGCGTAGCCCTGAACTTTGGCTTCTCCCACCCCGAGGTGGCCAAGGCTCTGGTGGTAGCGGGAACAGGGACGGGCAGCGCCAATCCGGAGGAGTTTCGCCGCGAGGTAGCTGCCCTGGCCGATAGATTTGAGTCTGAGGGCATGGAGGTCATGGCGGAAGAGTACGCCCGTGGCCGTACCCGTCTGCCTTTTCTGCGAAAGGATCCCAGGGGGTGGGAAGAGTTCAAGACCATGCTGGCGGACCACTCCCCCTTGGGCTCTGCCCTAACCTTCCGTGGCGTCCAGGGAAAGCGACCCAGCGTCTTTGACCAGCAAACCCAACTCAGGGGCCTCACGGTGCCCACCCTTATCCTCTGCGGCGACGAGGACGAGCCCTGCATCGATGCGTCGGTGTTTATGAAGCGGAGTATTCCTAGCGCCGGTCTAATGATGCTCCCCCAAACGGGCCACACCCTGAACCTGGAGGAGCCGGACCTGTTCAACCGAGCGGTTATGGACTTCCTCGCGGCGGTGGAAGAGGGCACATGGGCTCAGCGGGACGTAAAATCTGAGACAGGCTATTTGCTACGGTAGAACTGGATTCCTCTTAGACTGGGTGGTGAGCCAATTCCTCCACGGCCCCCACCACCTCGGCCAGGCATCCCACGGTGACATCGGCAGGGGGGCCGTCCGCGGGAGTCACTAGATCAAGCTCATGGTAAGATTCCCTGGGCCTGGGCACCCAGATAGCCCTTAACCCCGCCAGCTTGGCCCCAGCCACGTCTTTAGCCCTGTCGTCACCCACGTGGACCGCCATATCGGGGGAAACCCCTAAAGCATCCAAGGCCAGGTGAAACACCTTCTCGGACGGCTTCGCCAGCCGCACCTCGTCGGAGAAGACCAGGGTGTCGAAAAAGCTCAGGATGCCAACCCGCTCCATATATACACGGAAAGTAGCCCCTGGGGTCATGCCTGTGTTGGAAATCAGCCCTAGGGCGTAGCCCTTCTCCTTCAGCTCAGCCAAGGTAGCCTTAGCGTCGGCATGGAGGGGTGATGGAAACCGTAAAAAGGCCTGGTCGTAAGCCTCGGCGATGCCCTTTACCGCCCTCTGCGGTAACTCCCTTGATAAACCCACCCGAATCTGCTCAATAAAAATTTCAACCTGCTCCGCAAAGCTGATGTCGCGCTCCCGAGAGCGAATGGCGTTACAGGCGTTGGCGCAGCTTCTGTAGGCCTCCCACAAATGTTCCTGAGAGAACCTATGACCGGCATCGCGAAGGGCCTCGGTAGCGCCGTCAATCCTTAGCTGGGCCCGCCTTTGTCCCAGGTCACGGTCCTCCAGGAGCAGGGTCTGCCACAGGTCAAAGGTGACGGCCTTTATGGCCCTGGGGTCGTTGGTCTCTTTGGACATACGACCAATCATAACAGCGGTGAGTTGGGGTAACCACCTTCCCAACCTCAAACCGCTGACGGGAGTTGCCGACATCAGTCCTTCAAGGTAGAGTTAGCACAGCAACGCCGGGAGTCGACGTGATCACCCAGACCGACCTTAAAGACTCACTCCCAGACACCACCAGCCCCGTTAAAGTACCGGGTCTAAGCGCCTCTGTGGAGATATATCGAGACCGCTACGGAATTCCTCACGTGCAGGCCAAAACCGTGGAGGATGCCTTTTGGGGCCAGGGCTTTGCCACCGCTCAGGACCGAATGTGGCATATGGACTACGACCGCCATAGAGCCTACGGGCGATGGGCGGAGCTGGCCGGACCCGCGGGCCTGGAGCAGGACCTGTTAATGAGGCGCTTCCGCCTGGAGGCCAGCGCCCGGTCCGACTACCAGATAATCAAACAAGAGGCCCGGTCCGTACTGGAGGCCTACGCCTCGGGGGTCAACGCCTTCATCGAGACTACAAAGAACCTTCCTATCGAGTACCGGCTGGTGGAGCGGAAGCCCGAGCCCTGGCAGCCCTGGGACTGTCTGGCCGTGTTTAAGGTACGTCACATTCTGATGGGCACCTTTGAGGGCAAGGCCTGGCGGGCCAGACTGTTGAACGAACTAGGGCCGGAGAAAACGGCCCAGCTTCACCCGGGCTACCAGCCGGGATACCTGCTGATACTGCCACCCGGCGCCGAGTACGACGGCCCGACCGCCGACGCATTGAAGGAGCTGGAAAAGGGTGCGGCAGTAATCGACCGGCTGAAAGAGTTGGAGCAGGGAAGCAACAACTGGACCCTTTCGGAGCAGCTCACCGCCTCAGGGAAGCCTTTGCTGGCGGGTGACCCTCACCGCGGCCTGGACACGCCCAACGTCTACTATCAGAACCACATGGCTTGCCCAGACTTCGACGCTGTGGGACTCTCCTTCCCCGGCGTCCCGGGCTTTCCCCACTTCGGCCACAGCCAGTGGGTATGCTGGGGCGTCACCCACACCGGCGCCGACTACCAGGACCTCTTCCTGGAGCGGTTCAGGGTAGGCGACCCCAGCTACTACCAGTTTAAGGGACAGTGGCGAAGGGCCGAGGTACATCGGGAAGTGATCAAAGTCCGTGGAGCAGCCGACGAGAACATAAAGGTCACCGTGACCCACCACGGCCCCGTCATCACGGGTGACCCGACCAAGGGCGTTGGAGTAGCCTTTCGTTACACCCAGACGGCCGAGGCCAATCGAAATGCCGAGTGCCTTTTGAAGATGCTGCAAGCCAAGTCCACCTTTGATCTGGACGAGTCCATGCGTCAGTGGGTTGATCCCGTCAACAACTTCCTGTTCTCCGACGTTCACGGAAACATCGGCTACCTCACCAGGGGTCGGGTGCCCATTCGGTCCCAGGCCAACGCCTGGCTGCCGGTTCCCGGCTGGACCGGTGAGCACGAGTGGGAAGGATTCATCCCCTTTAACGAGATGCCTCGTTCTCACAATCCAGAAGCAGGGTACATCGTTACCGCCAACCAAAGGGTAGTGGATAAGGACTACCCCTACTACATCGGTCTGGACCACGCTCCCGAGTTCCGGGCCAGGCGGATCACTCTGCGGCTTCAAGCCTTAAAAAAGGCCACGGTGGAGGACATGGGAGCCGTTCACGCCGACCGGGTCTCTATCCCCGCCCAGCACTATCTTCGCCGCCTGGCCAGCCTAGAGCCCAAGGACGAGGCTTCAAAGGAGGCTTTAGCCGTCCTGAAGCTGTGGGACGGCGACACCGACCGCGACAGCGTGGCCGCCACAATCTACAGCGCCTTCCGTCTCCACCTGGACAAACGTATTTTGCGGCACCTCTTTGGTCCCCTGGCCGACGACGCGTTGACGGAGACGAACCGCGGCGGGCCCGCTCACGTGACCAGGCTGCGAGCCCACTTCCTACACCTGATGGACAAGGACGATATCTCGCTGCTGCCGCCAGGTACCGACTGGACATCTCTCATGAGCGACGCTCTATCCTCCGCCGTAGAGGAGCTTACATCGCTGCTGGGCAGTGACATAAGCGCCTGGAAATGGGGCAAGGTGCACCACACCGCCCCCCAGCACCCCCTATCCACCGTCTTTCCCGAAGCGGCGGGACTGCTGGACCCACCCTCGGTTCCCCTGGGCGGCGACGGCGACACTCCCCAGTCGGCCAGCTATTCTCCAGCCCGGCCCTACGCCATAACATCCACCTCGGTGCTGCGGTACATCTACGACCTGGCTGACTGGAGTAACTCGCGCTGGGTGGTCCCCCTGGGGGCTTCGGGCCACCCTGGAAGTCCCCACTACGCCGACCAGGCCTCGATATGGGGCGAGGTGGACTTTATTCCCATGCTCTACGACTGGCAGCGCATAGCTGATGAGGCCGAATCACGTCAGGCCTTGAGCCCGAAGTAAACCTGTGTTCTGCAGGGCAAAATTCTCTTTAAGGGCCCCGTCTCAGGTCCTACTTGGTTTGCCATCCATACTAAGAGAGGTAAGTTAAGATGAGCGTTGGCATCACCGTACCCCTTCCCGCCTACTACGTTGACGTGGCCTTCATCGCACAGAAGGCGGAGGAGCTAGGCTTCGAGTCCCTCTGGTGCGCCGAGCACCCCATCATTCCCGTCCACAGCAACAGCCGGTTTCCCAGCTCCCCCGACGGTGCAATCCCTGAAAGCTACTCCCACTTCGTGGACCCCTTCATTGCCCTGGCCCGGGCCTCGGGGGTCACCAAGGACATCAAGCTGGGCACCGGTATCACCCTGGTGCCGGAGCGCAACCCCCTGCTGCTGGCCAAGGAGATCTCCACCCTGGACCATTTCAGCAGCGGCCGGTTTCTGTTTGGCATTGG
>JAPULR010000015.1 GCA_027294635.1 Chloroflexota bacterium
GATGCGGTTGCGGTCGGCAATCATCACCTTGGCGCCCTCCTGGGCAAACCGGAGGGCCGTGGCGCGGCCCATGCCGGTGGCCCCGCCGGCCAGGATAGCCACCTTGCCCGTGAGCCTGTAAGTCATAGTCGCATCCTCCGAGGCTGGGGAATTGGGGTCATTATAGGGCTGGGTTTGGGACACCGCAAGAAGAATCAACTACCCCAATCCACTGCACTTCAGGGTTGACAAAGGAAGTGTAAAGACTTAGCCTATCACTCTAATGCGGTTTAAAGACGACCTCTTCCACCTGTGTATGCGCCCCCCTCCGTAGGGCACATCTAGCAGTTACTTAACGCGCACGTACTGCGCCCGCTTAACAAGTTTTTCCTGAGCGGGCGCAGTTTTTTGTGTCTGGAATACAAGAGAGGAGGTTGTTACGGCCACGAAACAATCAAGAAGACTGGGGCCTCTGGAGGCCCCTCAAAGGGGCAGGTCCCCCAACAGCAGGATTCCCATACCCGGAGTCTTATTAAGGCCCTTTCTTGGCGGGTCAGCGCTTTCATAATCACCGTCAGCGTCGTTCTGGTCTTAACGGGAGAGGCGGCCTTTGCTGCCGCCATTGGCATTGCAGACGCGGCAATAAAAATAGGCATCTACTACCTACATGAAAGGGTCTGGAACCGCACCAACTTTGGCCGCAACGGCGGCAGAAACCAAAATAACTAACGGAGGAAAACTTACCTCGTGGAATATAACCTGACCGTGGAAGAAATTAAGGAGATGGTGGATAATATAAACTTCGCCCAAAAAGTAGAGCGCTCCCTGGACCTAATCAACCAAGCCCATGCGCAGTTCGGCGATAGGATGGTGGTAGCCAACAGTCTGGGCAAAGACTCGGTGGTGGTGTGGCATCTGGCCAAGCGTGTTAGCCCTCAGATCAGAGGATTCATCGTTACCACTCGCTACAAGCCTAAGGAAACGGTCCGGTTTATGAATGAAGAGGTGGCTCGCCACCCTGAGCTCCAGGTATTTCGCAACGACGCTCCCCAGCCTGACAAGCTATATCTGACTGACCCAGACCAGTGCTGCTACAATCTTAAAGCGGAGCCTACTCGCCAGGCCATCCAGGAAATGGACGTGGACTGCTGGATCACTGGCCTCCGCTGCACCGAAGGCAGAACCCGCACCAACTTCCAAGAGGTGGAGGAATTGGACAAGGGCCTTATAAAGCTCAATCCGATACTTCTGTGGCATGAACGAGAGGTGTGGCAGTACATTGCCCTACACCAGGTACCCGTAAATCCTCTCTATATCCAGGGCTACCGCTCTTTGGGCTGCGCCCCTTGCACCCACATAGCCACGGGACCCGACGAGCGGGCAGGGCGCTGGCTGGGCACCAGTAAGTGCGGCGGCGAATGTGGCATTCACACCCGACCGCTAAAGGTGGGGACGGACTACCAGAAGGCTTCCACCTTAACGCCTTCTTAGGCACCAAGCCGTAGAGTGAGGGTGGTAGGAAATAGAACACCCATGAAGCATGCCGAGAGCGATCACCTGGAACTGGCGAGCCAGGTGGGGCAGCTGCTGGAGGACCAGGGCCAGACCATAGCTGTGGCCGAGGCCACGGGCTGCGGCCTCATCGGCTATCTACTGACGGGAATACCCGGCAGCTCCAGATATTTCCTGGGCGGCCTCTCGCCCTACTCCCGCCAGGGCAAGGTACGTGGACTGGGGATGAGCGAATCCCTGCTTGACGAAAAAGGCTCCGTTAGCAGCGAAACAGCCCTGGAGATGGCCCATAGGGTACGGGACCTCTTCGACTCAGACCTTGGAGTGGCTGAAACGGGCATCGCCGGCCCAGGGGGAGGGACTCTAGAAAAGCCCGTTGGCCTCTTCTACGTCGCCGTCGCCGCCAAGGACGGTCGCAATATCTGCCAGGAGCACCGATTTGAGGACAATCGAGAGGAAAACCGGTGGCAGGCAGCCCGGGCGACGCTGGAGCTAGTCGCAAAGTTCATCGAAAAGGGGACTTGCGGCATCTCATAAATAAGGCGATCCGAGACCTCGGCCACGGCCTCCCGTGTTCCTTTACCAAGGGCTTTTAAGAGAGTAGAATTATTCAATGGATGCAACAGTCGTCCTCTGGATTCTCCTCTATATCTTTGTGATAGCCTTCGTCCCCGCCATAGTAGTTCTCCTTGCCTCCTTCCTGACGGGCCTTGGGTTCCTTCTCAGGGATCTTAAATACGACATATCCAAGGCGTTGAAGAAAAAGACCTCGGAGCCTTAAGGCCGCATCCATCCTGGGGTCTTGATTCCGCTTAGATAAGCCATCTGCCCTTGCTCTTGTTCCTGAAGCAGACGTCCGTGGTTGGGGTGCGTCAGTGCAGGTCAGCCGCCACCCCTCTTCTCCAGCAATGTCACGCCCTTTGGGATGGCTTGTCGCCACTCTGGAGTATTGAGCACATCCCCAAGTAGCCGTGGAGGCGCAGGGGGGGAAGCTGTGCTTTTGCAAAGCAAGCTGCCAGATCCCCAAATCGTGCCACTGACCCAGCTTAAAGCCGACTGACGGGTACACACCAACGGGTTTGAAGCCAAGGCCTTCGTGTAGCGCCACGCTAACGGGATTGGGCAGTGCAGTGACTGCGTAGGCGTTGTAGTAACCCAGGACGCGCAATCCTTCTAGCAATGCGGTGTACAGCGCACGCGGGCCACGCCGCGGCGTCGGAACCTGCTGTCCACGTAGACAGATACTTCCACGGACCACTTGTAAGCCGCCCGGGCGCTTGGTCAGGTCCGAGTCGCGGGTGCAGGCGCCCTCGATGGAGGGTGCCCCTCCGCCAGTTCCGCCAGGGCCATCTCTATCTCCCGCCGAACATCCGCATCCCCTTCACCAGCCAGGGCACTCCACAGCGCCTTTCGGGATTCCTCGCCGCCCAACCTTCCCAGCGCCCAGGCGGCGTGACCCCGCACCAGAGGCTCGCACTGGCGAAGGGCTCCAATCAGGGAAGGTACCGCTGTTTGATCCCCACTGTTGCCCAAGGCCACACAGGCGTTCCGTTTCAGCCCTGTCAGCTTGGCCCGCTTTATCGGGCTGTTGGCGTACTGTTGGCGAAACTCCTCCTCCGTCATCTCAAGAAGGCCTAAAAGCTCAAGGGTACTGAACCGCTTTTTCTTGAAGGCTTGCTCCCGGGAGTACATGGCCTTTACGTTTACCGGACACACATCCTGGCAGATGTCGCAGCCAAAGACCCAGTCGTACATCAGGGGCCGAAGCTCCTGGGGAATGGCTCCCCGGTTCTCGATGGTCAGGTGAGAGATACACAGTTTGTTGTCAATGACGTAGGGCGTAACTATGGCCCCGGTGGGGCAGGCGTCGATGCACCGGACGCAGTTGCCGCATGTCTTCTTCAGAGGCTGGTCGGGCTCCAGTTCCAGGTCCGTCACCACCTGACCCAGAAAAATCCAGGAGCCGTGACTTGAGCTAAGTATGTTGGTGTTCTTGCCAAACCAGCCCACACCAGCCCTTTGGGCGGCGGCCCGGTCCAGCATGGGACCGTCGTCCACGTACCAGCGCGCACGAACCTCCCTGCCCAGGCGACGCGACAACCCCTGAACGTACTCCTTGAGACGATCCTTCATCACCTTGTGATAGTCGTCGCCCCAGGCATAGCGGGCCACCTTGCCCGTTCGAGCCTTGGCCCCGGTGTCATCCGGCAGGTAGTAGCTCAGCCCCACGGAGATGATGGAGCGGGCACCGGGCAGAAGCTCCTGGGGGCTGGTCCCCCGATTGACACGGGCCTCGGTAAACCAGGGCAGGCCGTCCATCAGGCCCTCCCTGATGCGCTGTAGGGTGATGGCGCGGTGTTCCGCAAAGGGTTCCGCCGAAGCAATCCCCACCAGGTCGAAGCCCAGCTCCAGGGCGTAATCTTTTACCAGCTTTTTATTGCTATCCACTGCGTGGATTGGTTTACCCATTCCTATGTACACCAGAGGGGTTTATCTTACTTCGATCGTGGCTCATGGTTCGATCAGGATAACGACACAGGACAGGCTCACCATGGGCATTTCTTCTCCCGCTCACCCTGATCCCGATGCCCCATCGGGACGAAGGGTGAGTATATAAGGACAGATGCCATTGATTAAACTCCTCATGGTTCGATGCCGATAACGGCACAGGACGGGCTCACCATGGGCATTTCTTCTCCCGCTCGTCCTGAGCCTGTCGAAGGGCGACTTTACCCTTCATGGTTCGACGGGCTCACCATGAGCGGAATACAAACCGCTTCCATGAGCGGGAGTAAATTCCGTGCGTCCTGAGCATGCTTATACCGAAGACGAGATCGAAGGATCATCCTGATCCAGATGCCCCATCGGGACGAAGGGTCACTCTCTCCCTCCGCCACTGTGCTAACGCCTACCCTCAGAGAGCCTTCCGGGAAGCGTAGCCCTCATTAGTGCCGTGCCAGTACTGGATGGCGTCCTCGCCCCGGACCCAGCACAGAAAGACCTCCTGGTCCTGTCGCACGGCCGGAAAGTCCACCAAGCCCATATTTACGTCCCTAACAATAATTCCCCGGTCACTTATCTCCTGGACTGCCTCGGATTCCCGGGACCTGGCCGCATCCAAGGCTTTCTGAGCTTTGGAGATGCCTGTTTCCACTCCCGCTTTTCCGTTGCCCCGGCTCTGACGGAATAGGGATGAAAGCTCCGCCTGAAGACGGCTCTGCTCTTCCTTGACGGGATCCAGCTCCTGAAACTTGGACTCCAGCCACGGAAGAAGACCGCTAGCTTCCTCAAGGGTAAAAATACTTTTATTCATACCATCAATACTTTATCCCATATGGCGCTCCAGTGGAAAGAGTCGTGAACACAATCTCGTCTTGACAGACGGTAAACGACTCCCTACCATCCCTTTCACCTCCAACAAGAGAGCCCCCAATGCCACAAACCTTGATGAGAACGGCCCTCTACCAGACCCACCTTGGGCTCAAAGCCCGGTTGGTGCCCTTCGCCGGCTGGGAGATGCCGGTCCAGTATACCGGTATCCTGGCCGAGTCCCGGGCCGTGCGCACCAAGGGGGGCATCTTCGACGTTTCTCACATGGGCCGCATCTACATCTCGGGGCCCGAGGCCACGGACCTGCTGGACTGGATCCAGACGGGAAATATTGGGACCCTGCGAGAGGGAAGGGCGCGGTACTCCCTGGTCTGTAACGAAGAGGGCGGAATTCTTGACGACACCGTC
This sequence comes from Chloroflexota bacterium, assembly GCA_027294635.1. Taxonomy (GTDB): domain Bacteria; phylum Chloroflexota; class Dehalococcoidia; order Lucifugimonadales; genus JAPULR01. The sequence goes on from JAPULR010000015.1 coordinate 5,230, forward strand.
ACCTACCGCTTAGCTGAGGACAGGTATCTTCTCATCTGTAACGCCGCCAACAGAGATACCATCGTCAGCTGGATAGGTCGCTGGAGAAACGAGAGGTACCCCCAAACCACTATTAACGATGTGACCTTGGACACCGTCATGATCGCCGTCCAAGGGCCCGCCGTCGCCGTGATTGTTGACGGCCTCTGCCCTCAGCAGCCCTCCTCCTTGCGCTTCTTCGCCAGCACGGAAGGAGCGGTGGCGGAGAGGAAGGCCTTCATCGGACGAACGGGCTACACCGGCGAGGATGGCTTCGAGCTAGTACTGGACGCCGCCGACGGCCCCCAGATATGGCAGACCCTGATGGACCACGAGATGGCGCCTTGCGGCCTGGGGGCCCGGGACGTTCTACGGCTAGAGGCCGGGCTGGCCCTCCACGGCAACGATATGGACTCAACCACCTCCCCTTTAGAGGCGGGACTTGACAGGTTTGTGCGGCTGGAGAAGGAGTTCGCCGGAGCCGATGCCCTCCGGCATCAGCAGGAAACTGGGCTTAAAAGAAAGTTGGTGGGGCTCTTTGTGGAGGGGCGAAGTATCCCTCGACATGACCACCCTCTTCGTGCCCAGGGACAGGTAGTGGGCAGAGTCACCAGCGGAGGCTACTCTCCCACCCTTGACAGGAATATTGCCATGGGCTATGTTCAACCCCAATGGGCCGACCCTGGCCAAAGTCTCCAGGTTGACATCCGCGGACGACTGACCGAAGCGCTAGTTACCACCTTACCTTTCTACACCAGAAAGCGAGACTGATGAACCCCTCCGACAGGAAATACTCCAAAGAGCACGAGTGGGCCAAGGTTGAAGACGATGGCCGTATCGTTGTTGGTATTACCCACTTCGCCCAGGACCAGTTGGGAGACATCGTTTTTCTAGATTTGCCGGCCCCCGGCACCCGAGTGGAGCAACACAAGAAGCTGGGAGAGGTGGAGTCGGTGAAGGCCGTTTCCGACCTCTTCTCGCCCGTCGGGGGTGAGGTAGTGGAAGTAAACCAGTCGGCTGTTGATAATCCTGAGTTGGTAAACAATGACCCCTTCGAGGCGGGTTGGCTGGTGAAGATGTCCTCCAGCAACTCAGACAAGGAGATGGGAAACCTCCTCACGTCGGAGGAGTACGAGGCATTTCTGGAGTCAGAGGCGCACTGACGTTGCAGACCACCAGCGACAACGCCTTTCAGTCCCATTACATGCCCAACACCCCCCAGGAGCGCGCCGAGATGCTGCGCGTTCTGGGCCTCGATTCCGTTGAGGACCTGTTTGCCGATATCCCCCAGGAGTACCGCAATCCAGCCCTGAGCATCCCCCCGCCTATGTCGGAGCTGGAGCTCAAGGCCGAGCTGGAGGCTCTAGCCAAGACCAACCACGACACCAAAAGCTACGCCTCTTTCCTGGGAGCCGGCGTCTACAACCACTTTATCCCCAGCCTAGTAAGCCCCCTCATTAACCGGGGCGAGTTCCTTACCTCCTACACTCCCTACCAGGCGGAGGCCAGCCAGGGCACTCTCCAGGTGGCCTACGAGTTCCAGACCATGGTCTGTAATCTGATGGGAATGGAGGTAGCCAACGACGGCATGTACGAGGGCGCTTCCAGCCTGGCCGAGGCAGCCCTTATGGCCTGCCGTATAACCGGAAGAGGGGACATCTGCGTTCTGGACACCGTGTCCCCCACCTACCGTCAGGTGGTGGAGACTTACGCTCGCCCCCAGGGATTGCAAGTCCACGTCCTGGAAGCGCGGAACCCCCATCTGCCTGAAGGGGCCGCCTGTCTGCTTGCTCAGTACCCTAACTACTTTGGCTATCTTGAGGACCTGGCATCCCACAAGGTGGCGACTCATGAGAGGGATGCCCTCCTGGTGGTTTCCACCGACCCCATAGCCACGGGTATGTTTCGCCCGCCGGGGGACTACGGCGCCGACATAGTGACGGGCGAGGGGCAGGGCATGGGGGTCCCCATGAGCTTCGGCGGACCGTACGTAGGCCTCTTTGCCACTCGCAGCGAGTATATTCGTCAGATGCCGGGCCGCATCGTGGGAAAGACGGTGGACACCGATGGCAAGACCGGCTACGTGCTAACCTTGCAGACCCGGGAGCAGCACATTCGCCGCGAGCGGGCTACCAGCAATATCTGCACCAGCCAGGCCCTCCTGGCGCTGGCCGCCACCATAACCTTAGCCACCCTGGGCAAAAGGGGCCTACGTCAGGTGGCGGAACTCTGCTATCACAAGGCCCATTATGCAGCTTCTCTTATCAGCAGGGTTACCGGGTATTCCTTACCCCTCAAGGGCACCTTTTTCAAGGAGATGGTGGTCAAGTGCCCCACTAGCCCCACGGTGATCAACGAGAGACTCCTTGAGAGCAGCATCATAGGCGGCCTGGATATCAGCCACATAATGCCCGACTGCATGCTCCTTTGTGTTACCGAGATGAATACCCGCCAGGAGATAGAGGCCCTGGTGGGGGCCTTGTCGGAGTTCAGCCGATGACGGCACAACAGGACCATCGCCGCCGCCTTTTAATGGATCGCAGCGTTCCAGGACGGGTGGGCGCGATTTTACCTTCCCTGGACGTGCCGGCCCAGGAGCTTCCCGACGGCCAACTCCTTCGGTCCGATCTAGACCTTCCAGAGGTCACGGAGCCGGAGGTAGTCCGCTACTTCACCAACCTGAGTCAGCTCAACTTCTCCATAGACACTCATTTCTACCCCCTGGGTAGCTGTACCATGAAGTACAACCCCAAGATCAACGACGAGGTGGCCTCCCTCCCTGGATTCGCCGGGATACATCCACTCCAGCCGGACTACCAAGTGCAGGGAGCCCTGGAGATTATGCATCACGTCCAGGACTATCTAGTGGAGATTACTGGTATGGCCGCCTCCAGCCTGGCACCCCTGGCGGGCGCTCAGGGCGAGCTTTGCGGAATACTAATGATCCAGAAATACCACCAGGAGCGAGGGGATAGCCATCGCCTCAAGATGCTCATTCCCGACAGCGCCCACGGCACCAACCCGGCATCGGCGGCCATGGCGGGCTATCACGTGGTCTCCATACCCACGGATTCCGAGGGCAACTGCGACCTGAAGGCCCTCAAAAAGGAAGCCACCTCTGACCTGGCGGGGATGATGATAACCCTTCCCAGCACACTAGGGCTCTTCGACCAGCACATCGTGGAGGTATGCCGCCTGATACACGAGGCGGGCGGCTTGGCTTACGCCGACGGCGCCAACATGAACGCCCTGCTGGGACAGGTCAAGATGGGGCACCTGGGCTTCGACGTTATGCACCTGAACCTCCACAAGACCTTCAGCACACCCCACGGTGGCGGCGGCCCCGGAGCCGGGCCCGTGTGCGTCCAGCCATCGCTTCAGCCCTACCTCCCAGCGCCCGTGGTCGAGCGGCGCAGCTACAACGGCAAGGAGAGCTACACCCTGGTTACGCCGGAGAAGACCATCGGCAAGGTTTCAGCGTCCCACGGCAACTTCGGAGTGCTGGTCCGAGCCTATACCTACATCCGCACCCTGGGCAATGTGGGGCTGCGTCAGGTGAGCGAGAACGCCGTTCTCAACGCCAACTATCTCCTTACCCACCTCAAGGACCGATACCACCTGCCCTTCGACCGTCCTTGCATGCACGAGGTAGTCTTATCGGCCGACTGGCAGAAAGGGAAGGGCGTGAACGGCCTGGAGACGGCCAAGAGGCTCTTGGACTATGGTTTTCACGCCCCCACCATGTACTTTCCCCTGACGGTGGACGAGGCGCTACTGATAGAGCCCACGGAAACGGAGAGCAAAGAGACCCTGGACCTGTTCATCGAAGCCATGAAGGCGATAGACCAGGAGGCCACGGAAACTCCTGACCTGGTGAAGGGTGCGCCTCACACTACACCGGTGCGCCGTCTGGACGAAGCCCGGGCCGCAAGACAGCCAGACCTTCGATGGCAGAGGAAGGCGGAAGAAGATGCCAATAGTTGACCACAATAAGGCTCCTGAGCTGCCCTGGCGACCCAACTACCGGGTGTGGGCGGTGGCAGGACAGGACCAAAGCGTAGAGTGCACCCTTCACTACAGCACCATTGAGCCCGGCGCCGGTGCGCCCCTCCACACTCATGAGGTCGACGAGCTTATCACGGTGCTTGAAGGTAAGGTCGAGGGCCGAATCGGCGAGGAGCGTCAGATAGTGGAGGCCAACCAGACCATGGTGATACCAAAGGGGGTTCCCCACGGCTTCACCGCCGTAGGGTCCGGTACAGCCAAGGCATTGGCCTTCTTCCCCTGCATCGACGGGATGCAACGTACCAGCTACCTGGAAGGCGAGCCTCCCGAGGCTTACCGGAAGAAGTAGCCTTCGGGTAGCAGGCCAACCTCCCAACCTGTATAATCAGGCACACCCAGTTCATCAGACCGTTCCTATTCATTCCTACGAGGAGGTACTCTATGGCAACGGAAGTCGGTCAGCCGGCTCCTGATTTTAGCCTACCCAACCAGGCCGGCGAGCAGATCTCACTGAGCCAGTTCAGGGGCCAGAAGAACGTCGTCCTCTCTTTTCACGTATTCGACTTCACCGGCGGTTGAACAAACCAGGTCTCCTCGTTCAACCAGGCTAACGCCAGGTTCGAGGAGAAGGATGCCCAGGTCCTGGGCATCAGTTGCGACAGCCAGCACTCCCACCGTGCGTGGTCCAACTCTCTGGGCAACGTCCGCTACCCTCTGCTGGCAGATTTTCATCCCCATGGTGAAATGTGTAAAGCCTACGACCTCTTTAACGACAGCAACGGCGCCCCCCGGCGGACTGTAATCATCGTCGACAAGGGAGGTACCGTACGCTTCCGACAGGAGTACGCGCCCGGCACTCTCCCCACCCCAGACGACATCCTGGCGGAGCTGGACAAGATAAGCTAGATAAGACCGTCTGTTGCTTCAGACCATGGAGAAGCACCACCAATGGCAGGCAGCGTAATAGAGGAAAGGACCTCAAGGAGCCAGTTCCAAGAAGGGAATCTGGCCCTGTTGATAGACCGTAAGGGCCGCCGCTACCTCCTGACCCTCCGGGAGAGCGGCGCCTTTCACACCCACATGGGCTACCTGGAACATAGCCAGATAATCGGCCGGGAGGAGGGGGAATGGTTCTACACCAACAGCGGCCACCGCTTCCTGGCCCTCAAGCCCACTCTGTCGGACTACGTCCTGGAGATGGACCGGGTCACCCAGGTCATCTATCCAAAAGACATCGGCGCCATCCTGCTCATGGGTGACATCTTCCCGGGCGCCCTGGTGGTGGAGGCGGGCTTTGGCTCCGGCGCGTTAACCCTGGCCCTGCTGCGGGCCGTTGGCAGCAACGGCAGCGTCACCTCCTACGAGCTGCGGGAGGGTCAGGGGGAGAAGGCCTTAAAAAATATCGGCCCTCTGCTGCCCCAGGGCCACTCCCTGACGATAAAAGAGGGGGACATCTACCAGGGAATCGAGGAGCGGGAAATTGACCGGCTGGTACTGGACGTTCCGGAGCCCTGGCACGTGGTGCCGTCGGCGTCAGTGTCCTTGGTCCCGGGAGGGATCTTTCTCAGCTTCCTGCCCACCATCCTCCAGGTACATCGTCTGGTGGAGGCCCTCAACGCCGGGTCCTGTTTCCAGCTCATCGAGACGGCAGAGCTGATGCTGAGACCCTGGCACGTGACGGAGCGGAGCGTCAGGCCCACTCATCGCATGGTGGCTCACACCGGATTCATTACCACCGCCAGAAAATGTACCCCCAGGCCTACGGGGCGAGAAAAGCCTGCGGTTGAACAGGAGGAAAAAGAGGATGGATAGAGAGAGCACCATCAAGTTCCTTCAGAAGCAAGTCAAGACCGACGTATTGATGCGGCACCTCCTGGGGGTTGAGGCGGCCATGCAGAGCTACGCCCGTAAATTCGGTGAGGACGAGGAAGAATGGGGCATCGCCGGGCTGGTCCACGACTTCGACTGGGAGATCGCCCCCAGCCCCGAGGAGCATCCGATGTACGGGGCCAACCTCCTGCGAGAGGAGGGTTTCCCCGAATACATCGTGCGGGCGGTGCTGACCCACGGCGACCACACGGGCATTCCTCGGGAGTCGCGCATGGAAAAGACCCTCTACGCTGTGGATGAGCTTTCGGGGTTTATTCGAGCGGTGGCCCTGGTGCGACCCAGTAAGAGCCTTGACGACGTGGCTCCTAAGAGCGTGCGCAAGAAGTTCAAGGACAAGGGTTTCGCTAGGGATGTGGTCCGCGAGGACATCATCAAGGGCGCTCAGGAGATGGGGTTGGACCTGGACGAGCATATTGCCTTTGTCACCGAGAGCCTCAAGCCCGTAGCCGCCGAACTCGGACTTAACACAGCGGCTGATAGCTAGCATCCCTGTCATTCTGAACTCCGATTTATCGGGGTGAAGAATCTCTATAGATAAATGGGCACCATGCCGAGATTCTTCAGTCGTCTCGATACAATAGGGACTCCTTCAGAAGGGACTCCTTCAGAATGACATGCTTATAAACCAGCCTCACCCTCAAAATCCATGGCCGTATGTGGATACCGCCCCTGGAGCAGAGGCATGTGCAACGAGGTCAGCAGGGGTACCGGCAGCTCCTGAAGCAGTCCCTCTAGCTCAGCACTGGCCTCAACGCCCCATAAGAAAGTATCCGGCGCGTTCTTGCCCTGGACTAGCACCTTGAACTCCCCCATCTCTCCAGGGCGGATGAGGTCCATCATCCCCATGCGGTTGGAGTCCCGCTCCTGCTGCCCCAGGCCCAGGGTCGTTAGTCGCGCCATCAACCGCCGGATTCCTAGATTGATAAGAAACCGACCCTGGGTCAGATAACCCAAGGATTTCAAGCCCAGTTCCCTACCCAAGCACATCAGGGTTGTGAAGTCCACCTGGGCTGTAATGTCCTGCTCTCCCACGTGAGTATAGGGGTTATCTGTTTGGGTATGGTGGTAAAAGGTGGTCAGGGTTCCCCGGGACCGGGCCTCGGAATACAGCTCCGTGGCCTCCCTTCCGTAATCGATGGTGAGGAGGTAGCCACGCTCCAGGACCTGGGCCGTCTCTTGAAGCCAGGGCTCCATGGCCAGGTTGACCTCGGCGCAGCAACCCTCGGGAAGCTTAATTCCCAGCCTATCCAGCCGCTCCTCCAACGCGCCGGTGGATGGTTCTTCCAACTCTTCTTCGAGCTCCCCATCTTTCAGGGTTACGTAAACCTCCAAGAGCCTCCCTCCCCTCATCTCTACACGGTGGACGGGAAAGGAGTCTAACAACTCGTTGGAGATGACGCACCCCACCACACCTGTTATAGGTAGGCTGCGGGCCGCCAAACGCTGGACCAATGACCTGTCATTGTCCGGCAGGTTCGCCTCCACGCCGGGAGCATTTCTTGCGTCCAGGCAGAGATATCGCAGCGACCGCTGGAAATCCTCGGGCAGGTGGCGGGCAAAGCTCACCGAGTCGTGGCAGAGCAAACCGTTACCCGCTCCGGCCTCCACTACCCAGAAGGGCCTTGGTTGGTCCAAAAGAAGCCACATCTGATAGAGCTGCACGGAAAGAAGGGCGCCAAAGGAGGGGTGGGCACCGGGGGCGGTGTAGAAGTCTCCCCGAGGGCCCGTGGGACTGGAGACGCTGTAGTACCCTCCGTTAGGCCAGTAGAGGGCCATCTCCATGAACTGGGCGAAGGTTATCCTTCCTTCGTCCTTGATACGTCTATGGATCTCCCTCCGCACAGAAAGGGCCACGGGGAACCCTCATTAGGAACAGACTAGAAAGGGGTCCACCGGACCCCCTAGCTTTAACATATTATGGACTGAGCCGTCCTACCCTCTTTCCTCCAAGGGCACGTACTCCAAGTCCATGGGGCCCGTATACTCCATGAGGGGCCGAATCAGGACATTGTCGGCGTACTGCTCCATGCACTGAAGGGTCCAGCCAGGTATCCGCCCCAGGACAAATATGGGGACGAACAGGTCATCGGGAATGCCCATCAGGTAGTAGATGGAGCCGGCGTAAAAGTCAACGTTGACATAGATGCCCTTCTCTTGATAGGGCCGCATGACGTTCTGCTCGAGATGAGCTAAAATCCGGAACCATTGGGGCTGACCCTTCTTGCGACTCAGCTCCTCGGAACGATCCCTTAAATGGCGCGCCCTGGGGTCCTCAGCCTTGTACACACGATGGCCGAAGCCCATGATTCGCTCTCCGCTATCTATAAGGTTGCGAGCATAGGCCTCGGCGTTCTCGGGGTGGCCTATATCCAGCGCCATTTTCATCACGGCCTCTGCCGCGCCACCGTGCCAGGGGCCTTTTAGCACACCGATGCCGGCCACAACCGCCGAGTGGAGGTCGGAAACCGTGGAAGCGGCCACCCGGGCGGCGAAGGAGGAAGCGTTAGAGCCATGCTCGGCGTGGATGATAAAGTCCACGTCCATCAGCTTCATCTCATCCTCTTGGGGTTTACTTCCAAACAGCATGTAAAGAAAGTTGCCTGCGTGGTTCAAGCCCGGGTCAGGAACCACCGGCTCCAGCCCCTGCCTTATGCGATGATGGGCCGTGGCTATAGTGGGAGCTTGGGCGGTGATGCGGATGCCTTTACGACGGGTGGCTTCTACCGAGTTGTCGTCCACATCGGGATCGAAGGTCGCCAGGGCCGATACGCCCGTTCGAAGGGCATCCATTGGGTGGCTGTCCTTAACCAAGTGTAGGATCTGAATGACCTCCGAGGGGAGGGTACGGCTGTCCCTTAAGGTGGAGTCCAGCTCTTCTAGCTGACTTCGGTTGGGAAGATCGCCGTAAAGAAGAAGATAGACTATCTCCTCAAAGGTGGATTTTTCCGCCAGATCGTGAATGTTATATCCCCGATACAGGAGCTTGCCTGCCTGGCCATCGATAAAGCTAGCCTTGGTCGTATCGGCGTATACGCCTTTAAGGCCACGGTAAATCTGCTGGGATTGAGTCTC
>JAPULR010000150.1 GCA_027294635.1 Chloroflexota bacterium
GGGGCTCCAACCCCTCTTTCAGAAGCTCTGGAAAGGTCAACCGATCGCGGGCGGCGGGGAATATAGCGGATAACGCGGCCTCTCCTGCCGCCATGTGGTCTGGGTGTCCAATATAGCCCTGGCCAAATAGGTTCCTGGTCGGCGAGGGGCAGATGACCACATCGGGTTTGTGCCGGCGTATCTCTCTAGCGATGTCACGGCGCAGTTCCAGGGTAGGCTGAAGCATCGAGTCCTCGTACCCCAGGAACACCACCTCCTTTACCCCCAGTACCCGAGCCGCAGCCTCTTGCTCCCTCTTCCGAATCTCCATTAGCTGCGAAGAGGTAATCTTGGGGTCGCTGCTGCCCTTGCTGCCATCGGTGCAGAGTACGTAGACCACTTCCATCCCCTGTCGGCACCATGTGGCCACCGTTCCCGAGCAGCCAAACTCTGCGTCGTCGGCATGAGCCACCACCACCATTCCTCTCTTATAAGACTCGCGATTGGTCATTCTCTAGTAACTCCTTTTACTGTTTTTGGCGTGTTGTTGCTAACGGGGCACGCCAAGAGTTGAAGCGCTTCGTATGGGAGGCTGTGGACTCCTGAGGAAGAGAAAGAGGAAGACTCCCACCGCCGTTACGATGGCAATTAGCTTGAAGCCAGCGCTATAGCTATAGTTGTCGGCCATAAAACCTATAAACAACGGCCCGCTAATCTGGCCCACCATGGTGACAAGGTGGGAGAAACCCTGGATCATGGGAAAGGACCGTCGACCGAAATAGTCACCTCGCATGGCGGTGAGAATGGGGCCACGAACACCCCAGGCCATTCCTTGAAGGGCTGAGGCAAGCACAACCTGGCTGAAGCTATCCGCCGTAGCCAGCAGGAACAACGCTGTTGCATGTCCTATCATAGTGCCTGCGGCGATATACTGTTTGGGGAACCGGTCTCCCAGAAAGCCTCCAACCGGTTGGGCAACCATGGTAGCGCCGCTGATCACTATAACTACCTGGGCCGCCGATGCGGCGGAGAAGTTCAGATCCGTCTCCAGAAAAGGCACCAGATGCAGTCCCAGAGTAGAGATGACCAGCAGCGAAAGGGCGTGGCCGATGGACATCAGCCAGAAGGCCGGCGTCTTAAGGGCTTCTTTGACTGTGAAGTCTACTTCGGGCCGTGTTGACGACCTAGCTGAGTTCCCGGCGGCAGGAGGGCTGACAGAGCCATCTTCTGACTTTTCCGTCGGAGGAGGGTCTCCATCGGGAAGGTAGCCGTAGGGCTCAGGACTGTACCGCATCACTCGTGAAAGGGGTAGCCCAATAACGGCTACAAGGATTGCGGAGCCCAGCGCCGTTTTCTCCCAGTCGAAGGCGTTTATGAAGATGGACACAGAGGGAGCTACAGCGACCCCTCCAAGTCCCATGCCCAGCATCATAAAGGCCAATGCCTTGGACCGCTTGCGGCGGAACCAGTTGGTGATGGCGGGGACCACCGGGGTCCATGCGGCGAGACCGGAGCCCACCGAGAGAACCAGGAAGGCTACATAGAAGGATGCGACGGACCTTGTCTGGCTAAGGAGAACAAATCCAAGGGCCAGGATCATAAACCCTATGGCCATGACGATCCTGGAGCCGTACCGCTGAACCAGATACCCTCCAAAAGGTCCAAGGAATCCGCTCTCAGCCCTTGAGAGGGCATAGGCGCCGGACATGAGGGTACGGCTCCAACCGAACTGTTGCCGCATGGGCTCAAAGTAGAACTGAAAGCCCTGAATGAATAGGCCACCGCTAAGGGCAGTGCTCACGGCGCCAGCTAGGACAACCCACCAGCCATAGAATACACGGCGGAGGCGGGCTACAGCCCAGGTCGCTATCAAGGTAGGGTCAACCAGCAGGTGGACGTGAACACTACCGGCTTCCTACGCGAAACCAGCGGTACCCCGTAGTATCGGAGGAGTCCCCGTCCCTGTGAGGCGGGGACTGGACATTCCGTTAAGTTATCTTCCGAGATCACCAGGCGCTTAGACGTTGACTACAGGCCAGCTTTGGGTCCGACAGGTTGTGCGGGTACTCTCCAAAGGAGTATCGTCCAAACCAAAGCTGTTACTCTCCTAATAGGTTTTTATCTCCAGAACGTGGCCACTGGGGTCTTTAAAATAGACCGCTTTGCCCTGGCCTTTGGCTCCCGCTGTCATCCCTGGCCCCTTCATGTTCTCCATGTCGAATGGGCTGTCCCCATACGGGATGCCTTCCTCCTTAACGCGCTCAAAAGCCGCCTCAAACTCCTGTGAGTCCATAGCGAAGGCGTAGTGTATGGAGCGGAAGTCTTCCGAGGTATGAAAGTCAAAGACAAGGGAGTCATTGACCCTGGTGGCCGAAAAGGGACCCATTCTCCCTAGATTCTCAAAGCCCAGAACGTGACTGTACCATTGGGCAGCCTTCTCTTGGTCTAATGCTGGAACTATGGTGTGGTCGAGAACTGTAGTCATGTGCCTCACCTCTAAATTTCTTGTTTTCAGCAGTACACCTTAAGGTAACTGCATCAGCTCTAATCGAACGTTATCGGGCGCCTCTACAAAGGCGATACGCATCCCCGATGGCAACGCTCGGATAGGCTCGAGGACCTTTACACCCTTGCCCGCCAGGCTGTTAATTGCTCCCTCAAGGTCGTCGGTTTCGATACCGAAATGCTCCAGGCCCATGTGGGGCTCCGAGGTACCGGAGGGCAGGCCATCCGAGGGAGGTTCGGTGATGTTTATTCGTACGCCGCCAAGATCAGTGCGCAGGGTGAGGATGCCATTAGTGTTAACTTCATCGCCGATGCGAGCGCCAAAATTTTCGACATACCACTGGGCCGTCTGCCGGGCATCCTGGGCCTTGATGTGGATATGGTTCATACCAAACTTCATATCGCTCCTCCTTGTTCTGCCTGCTACGACCCGTCTCAGCAGGGCCGGGTTAACTGTACACCTAATGGTTGCCCAGGGCCCTGCCTAACATCTCCTTGAGTTCCACAACCGTGGCCCTCTGCCAGTCTGGAAAGCGTGGATTTATCCTCTTGCGCCGCTCCACGCCGAACTCTCTGTCGTCAATGGTGGGCTTCTCGGCGCGGATACCGGCCTCGATCTTTTCAATCTCCTCGTTAGCGACGGCGGGTCGCTCAATCCAGTGACAGATATAGTCCAGGTCCCGGGTGTAGAAGACAAAGGCAGGGATGGACTGGTACTTGCCCTCTTTCAGGAACTCTTCCATGATGTCCAAATTCTCGTCGCGAGGAAAGACGCGCATCTCCAAATCTGCCGCTTCGGCCACCCGGGCCATGGTGGGCATTCCTCGGTAAACGTCGGGGCACCAGTCCTCCCCGAGTACCAGCACCTTGGCCGGCCCCTGGGGTTGTTGGGCCAGGGTGCGGAAAAGGTCCGCATCCGCAGGGTCAAGGGCAAAGTCGTCGTAGTACTGCTGGAATTGAAGCTTGTTCACCTTTATTTGCTCCAGGTACTCTGGAAAGCTGAAGCCCTTGGCAAACCTCTCCGGTGTGACCACCGTCGTTTTCTTTACCATTTCCCGCCTCCTCCTGGCCAACCTATCGCTCGGCTCCGGGCCCACGGCCCGTCAGCCGACGTGTCAACCCGAAACGCCCTCAAACTGTCCCTCCTCCACTCGCCCGTCCGGGTAGACGATAATGGGAACAATGCTGCCGTACTCCAGGGCCTCGTCTAGGGCGTCCTGGCTCTCATCCACCCGCTTCTCCTCATACTCAACGCCCCGATCCCCCCACACCTCTCGCAGCTTCTCGCAGGCGGGGCAATGGAGTATGGTGTAGACGACGGGTACGGCCACAGGCGTCCTCCGTGGATTTCCTCAATGATAGCTCAATCGGTTATCGGTGTCACGGCACGGCGCTAGCTCCCCACCTTGCCCGGTCCCGCCTTGGCCCCCTGCCCATAGAGGAACCCCTGGATTTCCGCGGCATACTTTACCTCCGAGTCGTCCTCGGGTTCGTATCCCAGCACCCGCCGAGCGTTGCTGAGGGACCAGAAGCTGCGGGTGTTGCCGCTGATGCCATAGACCACCAGCCAGGGAATACCATGCTCGTTTTCTATGCTTTCGGTTTCGATGGAGCGGGTAAATAGCTGCTGGAGGTCTCGTGGGCTTATGTAGGCGCCCAGGTCTCGCTTGTACGTCCGGATGTCGTCAGGCTTAAAGTCTTCCAACCGTATCTCACGAGGCGCCCCTATACGTACCTGTACATTCTCCAGCTTGCGCCCGAAAACTCCGGTGGCGAAGAGGAACCCCAGATGCTCATAGGTGGCCTTAGCCCAGCCGTAGAAGTTGTCGGAAATCGGGAGCTGATAGGGGTCCACAACCTCCATCTTCTTATCGTGAATGAGGTTATGCTCGTACCAGTCGGCGGCGTGATTGGAGCTGGCAACAACTACCCGCCTTACGCCACTTTCCAAGGAGGCGCGGTAGACGTTGTATGCCAGGTGGACATTGGCGTGCTCAGGATAGAAGTCTTCCAGGTCCCTGGGCTGCCCCACCCCGCCGGAGCGACGCCACGCCAGGTGGACCACCGAGTCCACTCCCTGAAAGTAGCTACGGTACTCCCCCATATCTGGGTCGTGGAGATTTACAGTCTCCACACCCTCTACCAGTGTGCCGTCTCGGTCCTTTTTGGTCACGTCGAGAAGGACCAGGTCATACCTCTCTCTGAAGGCGGGCAGCAACTGAGAAGCTATGTAGCCCGCCGCGCCGGTAACCAGAACTCTCCTTTTATCTGCCATCACTGGACCTTCCTTTCTTTAAGGGGATAACTGAAGAAGTTTACCTGATACCTATACCCTAACCCCTGCCTTAAACACCGCCACAACATTCATGAGGTCCAATATATTTACTGAGGGATCGCCCCCCACCAGCAGCAGGTCAGCCTGCTTGCCGGGCTCCAGGGTGCCTACGCTGTCGTGTATACTCAGGGCCATGGCCGCGTCGCAGGTGGCGGCGCTTACAGCCTGCATAGGCGACAGGCCCACCATGACCATACACTCCAGCTCGTAGGCCAGCTGACCGAAGGGGTAGTTGCCCCAGCCACAGTCAGAGCCAGCTATCAGCTTTACACCCAGGTCCAGCATCTGGCTGCAGTGCTCAAGACGGACCTGGTGGTTCTGGCGTCGTTCAAGAAGCATGGCTTCCTCTTCTTCACTAAGCCCCACCTCCTCCCCCTTGCGTTCCAAGGCCCAGATGCCGCTTCTTCCAATATGTATGGTCGGGTTAACCCAGA
>JAPULR010000151.1 GCA_027294635.1 Chloroflexota bacterium
TGGTGGCGCTCCACGGTGCAGCAGCGAGACGACGTTGTGGGGCTCGACTCGGCCATCCTGATGCACCCCCGCACCTGGGAGGCCAGCGGCCATCTGGAGAACTTCAGCGACCCTCTGGTGGAGTGCCGTAGCTGCCATCAGCGGTTCCGCGCCGACGACCTGGATTCGGCGGTGTGCCCCAACTGCGGCGGAGAGCTCACCGAACCTCGACAGTTCAACCTCATGTTCAAGACCTTCATGGGCGCCGTGGAGGACACCGCCTCGGAGGTATACCTGCGGCCCGAGACGGCCCAGGGCATCTTTGTCAACTTCCAGAACGTGGTCAACAGCGCCCGCCGCAAGCTCCCCTTCGGCATCGCCCAGATCGGCAAGGCCTTTCGCAACGAGATCACTCCCGGCAACTCCACCTTCCGCACCCGAGAGTTCGAGCAGATGGAGCTTGAGTTCTTCGTTAAGCCCGGTTCCGACGAGGAGTGGCTGGACTACTGGGTGCAAAATCGATTCGACTGGTACCTGAACCACGGCATCGACAAGCGTAATCTGAAGCTTCGCCAGCACGATGCCGACGAGCTGGCCCACTACGCCAAGAAGGTCTACGACATCGAGTACCGCTTCCCCTGGGGCTGGGCCGAGCTGGAGGGCATCGCCAACCGCACCGACTTCGACCTGCGCCGCCACGCCGAGTACAGCGGCCAGGACCTCACCTACTTCGACGACGAGAGCCGCGAGCGATACTACCCCTACGTCATCGAGCCCTCGGGCGGCGTGGACCGGGCCGCTCTGGCCTTCCTCCTGGACGCCTACGAGGAGGAGACGGTGCCTCCCGCCAAACCCACCGGCCAGCCGGAGACCAGGGTGGTGCTGCGGCTACACCGGCACATCGCCCCCATCACCGTGGCCGTGCTTCCCCTCAGCCGCAACGAGAAGCTGGGGCCCACGGCCCGGGAGGTCCACGCCCTGGTGCGCCGCCGCTTCACCACCCTCTACGACGACGCTCAGAGCATCGGGCGGCGGTACCGTCGCCAGGACGAGATCGGCACCCCCTACTGTGTCACGGTGGACTTCGACTCCCTGGAGGACCACCAGGTCACCCTGCGGGACCGGGACACCATGCTCCAGCTCCGGCTGCCCATCGCCGGGCTGACGGAGGCTCTGGCCGACAAGCTGGAGCACGGCTGGTAACCAGAATTCGCTCCTGGTTCGACAAGCTCACCCTGACGACATGTACACAATTACACCACTTCGTTTTACCTTGGAAAGAGCACTACGCAGATGATACATAGGATGCCCGAAATTTTACAAGGGCTAAAGGAAGGGACTACTCCGATTAGCGGCCAACTGTTGCTACACTGTGCCAAATGTATCCTGGCATAGGAGCCCAGCTTATACCGAGTCAGGGTCCTCATTCACAGCCCTGAGGCGCAGCGCAAGTTTAGGTGGAACCGCGCCTTCTGCATCGGACCGACGTCATCGTCGCTAGAGCATCAACTGGCCATTCCGATAACACCTTACGGGTTAACGGCATGAAACCATGAAGCCCAGGTTTTGCTACGGACCTCCCATAAGCGTCCTCCCAAGCTCGGTCCAAACTCCTAAGCAGCCTTCGGCCTCGAGATTCAAGCCATTTTCGTGCCCCTATCTCACTCTGCTTTTTCGCCTGCCGCGCAAGCTCGCGAAGTTGATCCTCGGTGAAGGGCGCGGATAACAGCCATATTCCGATCGCGGCGTCCCGATACCCAAGGCCGTGTTTCTGAAACATGGACTTTCCAGTTCGGCGCTCTAAATCACTGCTTGGGCGTCCGCTGGTCCGAGGCAAAGGCCTCAATGTAGCCGGGTCCTGGCCCAGGGCCAGCAGTATCTCATTGGTCACCAATGCTATTTCACCAATCAGTTCTGGGGCTCTATCCACAAACTCTTGCAGATCCAAGCAGATAGCGACTGCGAGGAAGGGTCCGTAATCTCGTCTTCTGAGAGCCGCATGTGCTTGACGCCACATCCAGGCATGACGCCCTGGAGTCATTGGCCCCATCATCTGGTCCATACGGTCCATCACGCTTTCATAGTCTTTTTCAGGTATCGATGCCAGGTTGGTCAGGCTTCGCTTAAAGGTCTGAGTCAAGTTAGGGCTGGGGCGCGTTGTGCTCATCGCAAAACTCCCTTTGAAATGACGCTATATTGCGATTTTACATCATGGCAAGATCAACTGATGGTTAAACGAGGTAAAAACTCCCTGCCTCAAAAGAGACGGCAGCCCACTCAGAGATTTGAGGCCATCCTAGTATTTGTGACCACATCGGATGGCCGCAGTCGACTAAGTCGTGCAGTGGACCTCGCTCTTCGAGCTGGACTGGATACTAATGGCGATCGGAACACAAAGAGGCCTCTTCAACGATCCAAACAGCGCGGGTAATGCAAAACTCTGCAGGAAGGATGGTCGAGGCGATCTAGAGTCTGCCCTGGCCCAGGTCCCCCAAGTTATAAGCCTTCACGGCGCTGACTCCTACAACGAGCCATTCTGCTAACGAATACCAGGCCCGAAAAAACTCAGCTTATCCCGAAAGGAAAGATGCATACCATGTCAGTATTAGCTCTGGCTCGCGCCCAGGTTTCCAGACGTTTGAGCCGCCGTCTCCCATACTATTTAACCCCTGAAGAAGCCCACCAGCTCATTGAGTTGGCGGACAACGAGAGAGATCGCCTATTTCTCAGGCTTCTTTGGGAGACGGGTGCCAGGGTCAGTGAGGCCATCGCCGTCAAGCTAGAGGACGTGTCCCGCGATGGCGTCCGGATCCTTGGTAAGGGAGGCAATGAGAGGATCGTGTTCATCCAGGACGGTCTCGTTGCATCTATCCTTATTTGGGCCCAGGAGATTGGTTTGAACCGCCATGACTACCTGTTCCCCTCAAGGAAGGGAGGCCACATTACGAAGCAGAGGGCCGACCAGATCATAAAAGCGGTCGCAAAGAGAGCTGGCCTGGAGCGAAGGGTGCATGCCCACCTGTTTCGCCACGGCTACGCCATCAACTTCCTCAACTGCAGTGGGCGGCTCGATGCACTCCAGGAGCAGTTGGGCCATAGAGACATCAACACCACTCGCATCTACCTCAGGCTAACCGACGAGGACATACGACGCGAGGTTTCCAAGCTCCAATTCTAGATCCTCATGGCCGGCTATAACGAAACCAAGGTCGCTGTCCTATCCTTCCTCGAAAGCCAGGGCGAAGCCACTGCCCAAGAGGTGGCCGAGCACCTTGGCATTACCCCCTTTGGCACCTCAAGCTACTTGCTGAAATTACACTGGAGCGGCCTCTTGGGCCGGAGAAGGTTGAGGAAAGGGAAGCGGGGCTCCAGAGAGCGTGTCTACTACATCACCGGTAACGGGTTTGAAAAACTGCAGTGGTTGGAAACAACCCCGGGAGCCATTCGGAGCAGCCTGGTCTACGAGGGTTAGGTTTCCTACATCTGCTGTTCTAGGTGTAGTTGCTGGGCCTGGTCACTCAGGATCCAGTCACACCATGTACTCTAAGCCTTTCGTGTGGAATACGTGGTAGCTCAGTTCATTCCGAGTTGACAGGTAGACCATAGCTAACGACCCGCATTGGGGGTAGCTTCTATCAGTAGGAAGGGTAGTCCATGTACTTCAGGGTGCTCGTGAGCAGGGGTAGATCAGTTTATTCCGAGTTGACAGGTAGACCACAGCTAA
>JAPULR010000152.1 GCA_027294635.1 Chloroflexota bacterium
ACACTACGCCTGGGGTGTAGCCCACGGGGATGCGGCGGCGTGTCGCCTCCCGGACGTCTACGTTATCCAGTCCAACCGCCATCTGGCTGATGACCTTGAGGCGGGGAGCGGACTCCAGGAGCGTAGCGTCCACCCGGTCCATGATGTTGGTAAGGAGGCCGTCAACGTCGGCAGCCTTCTCTTGCAGCACCTCGGGACTGGGGGGTTCTTCCTGGGGCCAGACCTCCGTATCAGCCTCCCCGGCGATGAGGTCCAGGGCCTCCTGGGGTATTGCGCGAGTGACGAAGGCTTTTGGGGTTGGCATTATGCAGACCCATTCTCTGGTGCTTTACCACACTATCCCACCTGAAGGCTATCTTAGGCAAGCTCTAAGGTGGCCCCTTCGACAGGCTCAGGGCGAGCGATTTTATTTCCGCTCATGGTGAGCCTGTCGAACCATGAGTAGCCGATTGAATGTGGCATTGCACTAACTCCCGCTCTATACTGAGCCCCATGGCGTGACTTACTGGCATTCTAGCCTCTGGGTTATGAAGCTCCGGAAACTTAGGTATTTGGGGCAATTGATAGCCTAGGATCGAGAATGTTATGGTGGTGTCAGGGCCAGTTTTAAGCAATCCCTATGAAGGTTAAGTTGATAGCAGGTCTCTTGGTGGTTACGGGTCTAGCCATAGCTGTCTTCGTCGTTCTTCAGGTCGATAACCCGGGTCCGAAAACCGAGGCACAGAAGTTGGATGTCCCTGACATCATGCCCACTGCGAAGGAGCTTGAAGTTGCCGGTATTGACTTCCAGCCGGCGCCTCACCTCACACCTCGCATGTCCAGAGAAGATGCAATTGCAGTAGGAGTATGGCTACACTTTGGCAAGAAGGGGTGGGAACCTACCCATACCGCAGCTGGAGCGATGTTCGGCCTGGTGACCGATAAGGGTGCGAGAATCGTGGCTGAGTATAGGCCAGGGAGCGACGAGAGTGCGAGAATCGACGCCGAACCTGCATGGATAGTGACGATCGAAGGTGTCTGGGTCCCGCCCCCAAGCGGAATGGCGGAGAAGGAGTACGAACCAACTGGAATCGCGATCACGGTTGTGTCAGACGCGACGGGGGAGCAGATCAGTGGCGGCGTCACATTGAACTATCCATTGGGTGCTGACCGCAAATAGGCCTGTTGGCCTGCCCCATGTAACAAGGTGCGCTGTTTTATCTCTGGTAAACCTCTGGGTTTACGCAGTTCACCATCTTCTCGCCCCTGAGCCCGGCGATGAGATTCTCCGCCGCCATGGTAGACATGCGCAGCCGGGTGGCCACGCTGGCGCTGGCGATGTGGGGCACTATGATGCAGTTGTCCAGGGTCAGAAGAGGGTCGTCTATGGCGATGGGTTCGGGCTCTGTGACGTCCAGGGCTGCCGCACCGATACTCTTGTTCTTCAAGGCTCTATAGAGGGCCTTGGGGTCAATCACCGGGCCTCTGGCGGCGTTCACCAGCACCACAGTGGGCTTCATCAGGTCTAGCTCTTGGTCGCTGATGAGGTGGTAGGTGTCGGGGGTCAGGTTCACGTGAACGCTGATAAAGTCGGACTCCTTAAGCACCGTGTCCAGTGACTCGAACCTCATGTGGTACTGCTCCTCCTCTTCCTTAGGCCGCCTAATAACATCGTTGTAGAGGATGGGCATCTCGAATCCCTGGGCCCGCTTAGCCATCTCCAGACCAATGCGTCCCATGCCCAGGATACCCAGGGTTGCTCCATGAATGTCTGGTCCCAAGAAGTGTAGAGGGTGCCAGGTCTTCCACTTGCCCGCTTTGACCGCCTCCGCTCCCTCCACCAGTCGACGCGCCGCGGCCATGAGGAGGGCAAAGGCCATGTCGGCGGTGGTTCTGGTCAGCACACCAGGGGTGTAGCCCACGGGGATGCCTCGCCTGGTGGCCTCCTTCATGTCGATGTTCTCGTAGCCTACCGCTATCTGGCTTATCACCCTCAGCTTGGGGGCGGCGTCCATGAGGCCCCCGTCAACCTTATCGGTGAGGAGGGACAGAAGGCCATCGACATCGGCCACCTTCTGGAGCAGGACGTCGCGGGGAGGGGGAAGCTCGTCGGGCCACACCTCAACCTCCGCCTCTGCGGCGATCATGTCCAGCGCCTCCTGGAAGATTTGACGTGCTACGAAAACCTTGGGCTTGGCCATGACTTCTCCTGCGCTGGAAGCTTGGGCAATTATAGCCCAAGGGGCCTGCGGTTCCAAACCATCTTTCTACGGCTCGGTGTGACCTCTCAACAAGCCCGGGGTGAGCCTTCGATCCCGTCTTCCCGACTGCGGGACAAGTCGGGACAGGCAGCTAGGGGTCCCATTATTCCCGATATCCCGTCTGTACCGATAACGGTATCTGCGGGATAAATCGGGATTATCGGGATGGTGAGCCCATCTATATTCCGCTCATGGTGAGCTTGTCGAACCATGAGCAATCCTTAATGACCGGTATCCGTAATTAGGCTTGCCCTACAACAGCCCAAGGTGTCCTGGGGTTCCAAACCATCCCTCGACAACCTCAGGGTGAGCTGCTTTATTCCCGCTCATGGTGAGCTTGTCGAACCACGAGTATTGCCAACCCTCCACGTCCCGTTGTGCCGCCTAATCCATCCCCCTTATAATGGCCCCAATGCCAATATGAATAGGAGACTCGGATGGCCAGCAATACGGTATCCCGGATGAGGTCCCACAGTAGCGTTATCATGGACGGCCCCGACCGTGCCCCTGCCCGGGCTATGCTTAGGGCCATGGGCCTGGGAGATAAGGAGTTGGGCCAGCCCTTTGTGGGCGTATCCAATCTGGCCAGCGACGTTACTCCCTGCAACGTTCACCTGGGCCGCATAGTCCAGGCCGCAAAAGAGGGAGTGAGGTCGGCATCGGGCACACCCTTCGAGTTTGGCACCTTGACCGTCAGCGACGCCGTGTCCATGGGAACCCAGGGGATGAAGGCTTCTCTGGTGAGTCGCGAGGTTATCGCCGACTCCATTGAGCTGGTGTCCTTCGCCGAGGGCTTCGACGGTCTGGTGACCGTGGCCGGCTGCGACAAGAACATGCCCGGCACCATCATGGCCGCCGCCCGGCTGAACCTCCCGACGGTCTTTGTCTACGGCGGAACCATGCTCCCGGGCCGTTACAAGGATAGGGATGTGAACATTCAGGACGTCTTTGAGGCGGTGGGCGCTTACTCCAAGGGCAGCATATCCCAGGAGGAGTTGAGGGAGGTGGAGTGCGCCGCCTGTCCGGGTGCCGGCTCCTGCGCCGGCCTCTTCACCGCCAATACTATGTCATCGGCCATTGAGGCCCTGGGTATGAGCCTCCCTGGGGACGCCTCCATCCCCGCCGAGGACGACCGCAAGCTCCCGGCGGCGCGCCAGGCTGGCGAGGCCGTTTTGGGGCTGATGGAGAGGGGCATCAAGCCTCGGGACATCATGACCCGAGAGGCCTTCGAGAACGCCATAACGGTGGTAGCGGCCATGGGAGGCTCCACCAACGCCGTCCTTCATCTTTTGGCCATCGCCCGGGAGGCCAACGTGTCTCTGAGCATTGACGACTTTGACACCATCAGCGGCAGGACTCCCTACATCGCCGATATGAAGCCCGGCGGACGGTACGTTATGGCCGACCTGGACAGGGTAGGCGGGGTCCCCTTGGTGATGAAGCGTCTCCTGGACGCCGGCCTTCTCCACAGTAATGTCCTCACCGCCACGGGAAAGACTCTGAAAGAGAACTTGGAGCAGGTGGATGCCTCCAAAGACCAGCCGGTAGTCTCCACTATCGAGGCGCCCCTGGGCCCAACGGGTGGCCTGGTCATCCTCAGAGGCAACCTGGCCACTGAGGGCTGCGTGGTGAAGGTGGCCGGGAAGCAGCACCTCTATCAGAAGGGTCCGGCTCGGGTATTCGACCGGGAGGAGGACGCCTTCCAGGCCATCCAGGACCAGAAGATAAAGGCAGGGGACGTGGTGGTGATACGCTACGAGGGACCCAAGGGCGGCCCTGGGATGCGGGAGATGCTCACGGTGACGGCGGCCCTGGTGGGTCACGGGCTAGGAGAGAGCGTGGCCCTGATGACCGACGGTCGTTTCTCCGGCGCCACCCACGGCCTCATGGTGGGCCACGTAGCCCCGGAGGCTGCCGTGGGCGGCGCCATTGCTCTTCTGCAAGACGGCGATACCGTGGCCGTAGACGTCCCCAACCGGCGTCTGGAGGTGGACCTGCCCCAGGCGGAGCTTGACCGGCGGGCCAGGGAGTGGAAGCCTCGACCCACGGACTATCCCACGGGAGCCCTGGCCAAGTACGCCAAGCTGGTGTCCTCAGCTTCCCAGGGTGCGGTGACGGGGTAAAGGGGGTTTGATGAGGGCCTGTCATCCGGAGAAACAGGGGGTACACCGAGTGGGGGTGTGGTGCGGCTTACAGGCGGACGTTAATAGCCATGCTGTCGATGGAGTGCCTGAGTTGACGACGCAGTTTTCATTACTGGGGAGAGGGATGAATCATGGCTGAAGAGCAGGCCAGCGCTGACAAGGGAAAGCAAGCGGCACGGAATGTTAGAGGAAGGATTAAAAACATAAGGGACACCCTAACTGGTAAAAACGTTGAGCAGATGGTTGTCGAGCATAGTGAGCTCTATACCCAGGTGCTGCTGGGGCTCCACAGAGATATGGAGGCGCTGGACAAAAAGGTTCAAAATTATGCCTCAGAAAATGAAATTCTAAGACGCCAAATCACGTCTGCACAGTCAACCAAATTCTTTGCACTCGCTGCATTGGGAATAGGTCTTTTCGCAACAGTAATAAGTATTATCGCGATGGTCGTTGCGCAATGACCAACTCTTTAAGTTCCATAGCGGAGCACTATTCAAGGCGATATGGAGAAGTTGCGTCTTCAAAAGAGGGAGTTCGGTCGCTTTACGAGAAATATGTCAGGGGAAACGAGGCATCTTTAGTAGACGCTGTTGCAGCGACTAGTGCCATCAACGCTCTTTTCTTTAGTGACCAAATCGATAGTGCAGCAATTAACCCACAAATGATGGAAGCAGCTAATTTGCAATGGGGAGATGATTTAGATTCCTTATTGAAGCGTTTGCAAAGCCTTGACGATAAGACCTCACCGGGAGCTCGCAATATCTTAAGCCAATGGAAGGGGAAATACTTTGAAGTCGTAGTTCGTGACAAGCTTAACGCCGGAGACAGTGTTGGAGGCATTCACCTTGGCCCAGGGCAAACAGCAAGTTTGGCAGACAGCGTCACCCAGCCAGGTTGGGACCTGCAAATCGCTGACGCTGATGGCGAGGTGGCTGAGGAGCTTCAACTAAAGGCAACTGCTTCGCTGGGGTATGTTAGGCAAGCTTTAGAAAGGTATCCTGACATCCCGGTTATCGCTACAGATGAGGTAGCTGACCAAGTGGCAGGCGACCTTATCCTAAGTAGTGGCATCAGTAATGTAGATTTGGAAGCTTCCATCGGCGCTCCTGCAGAAGATGTCCTTGATACCTCCTTCGGGGATTTGACTGAAGCTTTCCTGTCGGGCCTTCCATTGGTTCTAATCCCCACAATTGAAGGTGCTAAAGTCTTAATAGGACGGCAAACTTTACGGGCGGCTGCGAACCGTAGTGTGGAGCGTGGTATCAAAACGGGCGCTTCAATGGCAGTTGGAGGGCTTTTGGCACTGGCTGGTGCAGGGATAATTAGCCTACCAGCGACCTTTGTTACGCGCTTGTCTATAGACCGTTTTAGTGTTCAGAGCGACCTCTTGCGGAGACTGCAATCGGACGTAGATTCCGTTCGCGCTCTGAAGAGAAAAACAGGAGAATCGGTTAAATAATTTCCCTTGCTCAGTTATAGGAGTCCCTTCAAGGGGCCTAGATAATCCCGGCCAGGGCACCGCCGTCCAGGCTCATGTTCTGGCCGGTAATGTAGCTGGCCCGCTCCGATGCCAGAAAAGCGATCAGGTCCCCCATCTCCTCGGGCCTGCCCAAGCGGCGCATCGGTATCAGTTGGGCAGCCTCTTTCATCAGCTCCTCGGCGCTGCGGTTCTGCTTCTCGGCCATGGCCTGATAGAGGCTGGTCATCCGGTCGGTCATTACCTGCCCCGGCAAGACGTTATTGACCGTTATGTTGAAGCGCGCCAGCTCGTTGGACAGCATCTTGGCGTAGCCCACCACCGCCAGGCGGCTGGAAGTCGAGAGGACCAAGTCCAGGACCGGCTGTCTCACCGCGTTGGATAGCAGGTTGATTATTCTGCCCCACCTTTGCTGTTTCATGTAAGGGATGACTTCCCGGTTCATGCGCACCGCGCTCATGAAGTTTTGCTCCAGGGCGGCGTGCCACTGCTCATCTTCTATTTCCGACGGTTTGCCTGGGGGAGGCCCACCAATGTTGTTGACCACGATGTCGATGCGTTCAAATCGGTTGAAGGTGTCTCGCACCACGCGCTTGATGCTGTCAAGCTGGGAAAGGTCTGCCGGTATGGCAAGAACGTGCTGCTGAGTAGCAGTCCTGGCGATCTCCATCTCAGCCCTTCGCAGGTCCGCCTCAGTGCGGGCGCAGATGGTTACGAAGGTACCCTCACGGGCAAGGGCTATAGCGGTGGCCTTCCCCATTCCCTTGCTTGATCCTCCTACGATGGCCACCCGTTCCCTTAACCCTAAATCCATCCTGTGAAACCTCTACTGGCGAAAACTTCGTCAAATGATAACCAAAGAGGTGTATCAAGGCAAGGGGACTTTTGCAAGCGTGGATTTCTCGACTGTTAGGGTTCGTATAGCTTTGATCACGAGGTGGTTTATATGACCTCTTGCTGCTCCAGGGCTTCGACCTCATCCTGGCTATAGCCCAACTCCAGCAGGATTTCCTTGGAATGTTGGCCCAATAAGGGAGGTGGCGAGTCTATGGAGCCAGGGGTAGCTGAGAACTTTATGGGTATCCCGGTCTGTTTAATCTTGCCAGCCGAGGGGTGCTGTACCTCAAGAAGCATGTCCCTTGCCTTTACCTGGGGATCGGAGAATACGTCAGCCAGGTCGTTGATCGGTCCGCAAGGCACCCCCGCCTCTTCCAAGATATCGACCCAGCGGTTTGTAGAGCGTGTATCGAACTCCTGTTGCAGTAAGGCCACCAGTTGGTCTCGGTTCTTCACCCGGTCCTTGTTCTGTGCGTACTCTGGCATCTCTACCAAATCTTCCCGACCAAGGGCCTTACAAAAGCGTTGCCAGAAGCGCTCATTGCCCACGGCCACGTTAATATATTTCCCGTCGGCGCACTTGAAGGCCTGGTAGGGCACCAGATTCGGGTGGGCGGCACCCACCCGGGGTGGCGGGGTGTCGGTGGCGAAATAGGTTGCCGCCTGGTAGGTGAGCCAGGCCACCTGGAGGTCCAGCATTGAGACGTCGATATACTGCCCAACTCCGGTGCGCTCCCGGTGGAACAGGGCGGTCATGACGGCGTAGGCCGCAAGCATACCGGCTCCAATATCGGCAAGGGCCACTCCTATCTTCTGAGGTTGGCCGTCGGGGTCTCCGGTGAGGCTCATAATGCCGCCCAGGCCCTGCATCATCTGGTCGTAAGCCGGTTTTTCACGGTACGGTCCCGTCTGGCCAAAGCCGGAGATGGAGGAGTAGACAATGCGAGGGTTTTCAGCCTTTACTGCTTCGTAGTCAATGCCCAGACGATTGACCACGCCGGGGGTGAAATTCTCTACCACCACGTCGGCGTTTCTGGTCAGGCGCATGAAGACCTCTCTGCCCGCTGGGTCCTTTAGATTTAGGGTCAGGCTGCGCTTGTTGCGGTTAATGGAGAGGAAATATGCGCTTTCGCCGTCGATGTATGGCGGTCCCCAGTGGCGGGTGTCGTCACCTCGACCAGGCAGCTCAATTTTGATCACGTCGGCCCCGTAATCCCCCAACATGAGGGTGCAATAGGGGCCTGCCAGGGCCCTGGTTAGGTCCAGCACCTGAACTCCACTAAGGGCCTTCATAGCCGCCTCCTGTAAGGGAATCAAAGAGCGCCAACCATGTTATCACATCAAATTAGGCCTTGCCTAAATAGGGGTTTCCAGGATATAATTCAGGTGAGGTAAGGATACGGTTCCCGCCTCCAGTCCAGGCTAAGGAGGTCCAAATGGTGAAGCTCTTTGTAGCCAACCACAAGTGGATCTACCCTTGTTAAGGCCTCGCTGGCTCGGGGGAAATAGGTAAGAGTCGGTGAGGCGTCGGGAAGCCGGTGGCTCCACGCTCTTTAAAGGATTTAGCCGGATCCCGTTGACACGGGAGGCTCCTCTGGCCCTGAAGGTCAGGTATGTGGAGCCAAGGGTGAGGATAGCACATGACCAGGCCCGGCGTTACCGGGCCTGGTTTTTATTTGCTCAGTTGGCTCCTAAAAGATTACCCTGCTCCAAATTTCTCAAATGCCCTTCGGTAGTCCTCCTCCAAGTTCAGGTCCAGTAGCACCTCGTCGCTGTCCATCTCTACGAAATGGGTCTCCTTACGATGCTTGTGGACCACGGCTTTTAGTCCCAGGGACTCTTCGGATATGCCCATCAGTTCGTCCAGCAGTGTCGAGGACAGGATAACCGGATGGCCGCCCTTGTCCCGGTAGGTAGGGATGGTGATGAGGGGCGTGTGTCGGTGGTGCTCATCCACGATGCTCTTTATAGTTGTGGCGGTGCGAGGCTGGTCTACGTTTAGCACCAGGACGGCGTCTATCTCATGGGGTTGAAGGGCATTGAGGCCGGCCTTTATGGAGGTGGTCTTTCCCTTGAGGTAGTTGGGGTTGTGGACCTGCCTTATCCCGGGGGCGGTGGGAAGCTGGGACTCCAACTCCTGGGCCCGGTGGCCCAGGACCACCACGATGGGGTTTATACCGGCTTGCTGTAGAGTTGAGACCTGGTAGCTGAGGAGGCTGGCGCCCTGCCACGGCAGGAGAGCCTTGAGGTCTCCCATGCGCGTGGACTCACCGGCGGTTAGGAGGAGGGCACCGACGGAGCCCATTCCCCTACCTTTGCCTGCTCCAGGGCGCGGTTGAAGTACTTGTTGGCCATCTGCATCGGGCCGCCTTTGCCGCCCCGCCGGACCATGATGATCTCCGACATGATGCTGATGGCGATCTCTTCCGGCGTCAGGGCGGCTATGTCCAGTCCCACCGGGGAGCGGACCCTTCTGAGTACCTCGGGGGAGTGGCCCTTCTTGAGCAGATGCTTGTAGATGAGGAGGGTCTTGCGCCTGCTGCCCAGCAGACCCACGTAGGTCGCAGGGGTGCCGATGGCCGCCTCGAGGGCGTAGTCGTCCTCACGATGGCCTCTGGTGGCCACGATGATGTAGGTGTTGGCGTTGATGGGGACCTGGTCCAGGCCCTGGGAGTAGTCGGCCACAACGACGGCCTCGGCCTCGGGGAAACGCTCGGTGTTGGCGAACTCGGGCCTGTCGTCCACCACGTAGATACGGAACCCCAGGGTCTTGGCCACTACTGCCGTGGCTTTGCCAATGTGTCCGCCGCCCATGATCACCAGGGTAGGCGGGGTGGTGTAACCCTCGATGAAAAGCTCGGTGCCGTCGGCGGTAAGGATGCTGTCGTTGTTGCCCAGGTCGGCGACCTTGCGTATGGACTCCAGGGCCAGCTTCTCCAGCTCCGGGTTACCCAGGGAGCCCTGAGTGGAGCCGTCCTCCCGCAGCATCAGCCGCGCTCCCATGCGCTGGGGCTCGGCGGCGCGGACCACCGTGGCCATTCCAACAACTGAGCCGCCGTCGTAGGCCTGTAGGATCTCCCTGCCGTAGGGGAGGTAGCTGTTGGCCTCCCACATAGGGTCGAGGAAGAAGTACATGGTGCCGCCGCAGACCAGGCCGTCCCGGGCGGCGATGTCTTCGTTGAGGTAGTAGTCCTTGAACTCCGGGCCGCCGCGGTGGCGCATGATCTCCTTGGCGGCGAACCAGATGTCGCCCTCCACGCAGCCGCCGCCCAGGGTGCCCACGCCGCTGCCGTCCTTGCGAACCAGGAGCTTGGCCCCCGGCTTCTGGGGCGTGGAGCCCCTGGTCCGGACCACCGTGGCCAGGACACAGGGCTCACCCTTTTCCAGCAGGGTAACGGCCTCTTTGATGACTTCTTTCATATGTGGTTCCTGGTAAATCTGCCTATATCTAGCCTAGCATGGGGCGAAGGTTTTAATCAAACCGACACAATTACCTTACCACCTTCACTGCAAGTAGTCGTCGCCCCAGGCTAGAAGGCTGGCGCTGTGGCGACCTCGGCAGCGTAGCGCTGGACCCGGTCGTCCACCACAACGGTCTTCATCACCTTGTCGTGGAGGGTCTGGCGGTCCTTGTCCCAGAAGGCCCACAGATAATCGATTATCGCTGGGATCGGACCTAGCGCTTGACCCAGGAGACCGACGACGATTCCTTTTATGACAAACTCGCGGATGAAGGTCCATCCCCATTTTGATGGAGTGCCGTCGGCGCGCATCACACGAATCCCCACCACCTGCTTCCCCGGGGTCTGCCCACGGCCCATAGCTATGACCCACCAGATTACGTAACCGATTGCCAGCGTGACGATGAAGAGGACGAATTCCAGGAGCCACGCGCCGAAGCGCCGCCCCAGTCCGGCCGCTCTAATGCCCCTGGGGCCGTTCAGGAACTGCTCGCAACGGGGGCAAAAGAGGCGGTCAGCCACGTCCTGCTGTGAGCAGCTGGGGCAGCCTGTGGTCGGCTGCTGCCGTTGTAGGGTGGTACCGCAACTGCCGCAGTACCGGGCGTCGGGGGGATTGGCGGCATGGCAATTGGGACAGTCCAGGGCTCCGGTATTATATCAGCGTCATGGCTTTGGGCTGCAATGAGCCCATTCTCTCTTTATCCTTCCTTGGCACCTCTCCTTCTCCTTGCGTCTCACCCCAAGCGGATAGTAGCATGGAACTAGGACATCGGCTCCAGTCGTACTAACCCTCAGAGGGACGACATGATAAACCGAGGCTACCGCTACTCCCAGTGGGACGGCACCCAGAGCATCTTCGACGCCGACGCCGAGGAGCTGATGGACCGTCTCTCCGACGACCTGATGGCCCACGGCGACGTGCTCAAGGCTCTTCGAGAGCTGTTCCGCCGCGGCGTCCAGGACCCCATGGGCCAGCGGATGCCGGGGCTCCAGGACCTGATGGAGCAGCTTCGGGATCAGCGTCGGCAGAAGCTGGAGCAGCACAACCTGGACTCGGTGGTGGAGGACCTGAAAAGGCGCCTGGACGAGATATTAAAGGCCGAGCGCCAGGGGATACATCGTCGGTTGGACCAGGCCCGCCAGCAGGTGGAATCAGCCGAAGGACCAGAGCGGGTCCAGATGGAGGAGCTGAACCGGATGCTGAGGGAGCGGGCCCAGCGAAACACCGAAAAGCTGAATAGCCTCCCCGAAAGCATGGGTGGCGCCATCAAAGAGCTGATGGACTACGACTTCATGGACCCCGAGGCCCAGCGCATGTTCCAGGAGCTGCTGGACATGCTCAAGCAGCAGATGGCCCAAAACATGGCCCAGGGGATGAAGGAGAACCTTCAGGGCTTGACCCCCCAGGATATGGAGGCGACGAGGGATATGCTCAAGGCCCTTAACCGGATGCTTCGGGAGAAGCTGATGGGCCTTGAGCCCGACTTCCAGGGATTCATGAATCAGTATGGCTCCATGTTCGGTCCCAACCCTCCTCAGAGCCTCGAGGAGCTGATGGAGCGCATGCAGCAGCAGATGGCCCAGATGCAGTCCCTGCTGAACAGCATGTCGCCGGAGGTGCGCCAGGAACTGGAAGACACCCTGAACTCGGCGCTGGACCCGGAGACTCAGCGCGCCATGGCAGAGCTGGCCGCGCTGATGGGTCAGCTCATGCCCATCGAAGACCTGGCCCGGGAATACCCATTCATGGGCGACGATAGCCTGACCCTGGACCAGGCTATGGAGCTAATGGGCAACCTCCAGAGCATGGATCAGGTGGAGGGCGACCTCAGACAGGCCATGCGCAGCGGAGAGCTGGACCAGGTAGACCCGGACAAGCTGGCGGAACTCCTGGGCGAGGAAGCTCGACGCACCTGGGAGCGGTTGCAGGAGCTTCAGAGGACCCTGGAGGAGGCGGGCTACATCACCGGCGGCGATAAGCCGGAGCTTACGGCCAGGGCCATTCGAAAAATTGGCCAGCGGGCGCTGAGGGAGGTTTTCGCCCATCTAAAGAAGGACCGGGTTGGCTCCCACCAGATGTTCCTGCGGGGCGCCAGCGGCGATGCCCTGGAGGACACCAAGCAGTACGAGTTTGGCGATCCCTTCCAGGTGCACCTGCAGCGCAGCGTGATGAACGCCATCCTTCGCGGAGGACCCCAGGTGCCCGTAGAGATTGAACCCCAGGACTTTGAGATATACCGCAACGAGCATACAACCCAGGCGTCCACGGTGATTTTGCTGGACCAGAGCCGCTCTATGGGGATGTTCGGCGCATTCCAGGCGGCCAAGAAGGTGGCTATGGCCCTCCTCTCCCTCACCCGCACCCAGTACCCCAGGGACAGCATTTTCGTCATCGGCTTTTCAGACTACGCCTACGAGATAAAAGAGGAGGATCTGCTCAAGTCCACCTGGAACACCTGGGCCCCCGGCACCAACCTTCACCACGCACTGACCCTGTCTCGGAAGCTGCTGTCCAAGGAAAAGGGTGGTACGCGGCAGATTATCGTCATCACCGACGGCGAACCTACGGCCCATCTGGAGGGGGAGCACGCCTACTTCAGCTATCCACCCAGCTACAAGACCATCATGGAGACACTGAAAGAGGTGCGACGCTGCACCCAGATGGATATTATCATCAACACCTT
This sequence comes from Chloroflexota bacterium, assembly GCA_027294635.1. Taxonomy (GTDB): domain Bacteria; phylum Chloroflexota; class Dehalococcoidia; order Lucifugimonadales; genus JAPULR01. The sequence continues at coordinate 12,844 of JAPULR010000152.1, forward strand.
CATGCTGGAGAACAGCCACCAGTTGATGAACTTTGTGGACCAGATTACTCGCCTCAACAAGGGCCGCGCCTTCTACTCCACCCCTGATAACCTGGGCGACTACGTTCTGGTGGACTACGTTACCAACCGGAGAAAGCGGTTGGGGTAGGGGGTCTCTCCCTGCTACGCACCACCGAAAGCACTCTCTACAACGCCAGCCAGCCCTCTTCTTATTTTAAGGTCTTCAAAGGTCTCCACCGCCGCATCCAGCGTCCGTCGGTAGGCTTCAAGGAAATCCAGCGGCGCGTCCCCTCTGGCCATTCGCTCTTCATAGAGACTAACAACCTCCCCAATTCTGGACTCCAGCCACTCGCTGCCTCGAAGCTCCAGCAGGTGGGCCAGGAACCGTCCGTCGGCCTCCAAGGAGATGGGCAAAGCTGGGAACTGGTCCCGTCGCCGGGCATCGTAGGCGAAGTAGGCCAAGGCCTCAACCACCAGGTCCCGGTGGCCTTCATCTCCCAGCCGCTGCACCACTCGGGCCGCCAGCGTCGCGTCGGCGCTGATGAGTCGGTAAACAAAGCGGGCCGGTGGAAAAGTCACCCTGTCGCTCTCACGAACCAGTCTTGTGGTCATGGCCAGGTCCGCGCCCAGGATGCGGGATGCGTCTTCCGGATGGTTCAGGATGAAGCGCTCCATGGGGAAGGTGGCCTCGGCGATGACGCCAAGGGTTTGGGCGGGGGCGCTGGCGCCCCTCTCGGCCACCAACCGATACATCTCGTCGTCGAAGGGCTCGTCGATGCGGAAGTTCCCCGAGGTGTTGACCACCATGTGAGTAATTCCCTGGGATATTTGCTCCGGTGGGGCGGTCGTGGTTATCCCCAGGGCGGCCAGTAATCGCGGCGGCTCCAGGATAAACCTCAAGGTGGCCGGTATGGGGATCAGCAGCCGCTGCAGCAAGTCATCATCAAGGGCCGATACTACGCTGGCCGTCACCTGCCCATCGCCTTCCTGGAGCAGGCCAAAGAACAGCTCCATGTCTTGCTTCTGCTCTTTGAAGTCCATCGTGTCAAGATGACGTGCCAGCTCTCTGGCGCCGTCGCCGGGGTTGTCGCGACCCTTTTCTATGATTCTCGCCACTATTGGAGTGAACTCCTTCAGGCGCTCAACGAATTCGGCCAGGCCCCCCAGCGTGGTCTCGGAGGGTATCTCCACACCGGTCTGAAACAGGGCCAGCAGCGTAGCGTTGTCCAGAACAGGGATGAAGAAAGCTAGCAGCGGATCGCCGCCAATCTGGTCTTTTACTAATTGAGCCTTCTCCGGGGCAGCCATTCCTTCCAGCCCAGCCAGTAAGTCCAGAGAGTTGCCAATCTCGTTAGCCCGCGAAAGGTCCAAGGACAATATTACTTCCGGATACGAGGCGTGCAGTCGTAGCTTGTCGCCTAGATAACCCCTCCAAAACCGAAAGTCTTCCTTGTCCTCTGACGGCTCCAGAAGCAGATCAAACTGGCCCACAAAGTCCACAAGCCTCTGGCGTTCCTCTCTCCGTATCAGCTCAACGAGGGATTCCTCAAGACCGCCTTTCCTATCAGGCTCAAGCGCTCCATACGGGCGCAGGTCAAAGTGCTCAAACCCCAAGTAACGGTTGGCCGTGGTTCTGTCGCTTTGCTCCAAGGTCTGGTACCAAGCCAGGGCCTCACGCCAGGAATTAAAGGGGCCGGGACCCAGAAAGTTCAGCCAGTACTTTTTAAGGATGGGCGGCACCAGGTCCAGGTCTCCCCCCACGGTGAAAATCAGGTCCGCCTCCACCGTGTGGAACAGGGGATCGGTGTTGGTTAGTGACAGCTCCGGCAGCACTCTAAGGCGCTCCCGAAGGGGTTCATAGTCGTCGGGAGGCTGGGCCATAAAGGCTAGAAAGTCCTGGTGGTACCGCTCCATGGCGGGCGAGAGACCTCCGCTGGAGGGAGTCCTCCAGCTAAGCTCAGGCATTCCAGCGATGGGAAAGGCGCCCCAGTAGGAGTGGCTCAGCTCATGGATCACCTGAATGGGCTTGGCCTCGCCGATTCCGGTCCAGCTATAGAATCCAAAGCTGCCGAAGAATCCCGGCTGTCCCACCATCTGCCTCACATCCAGACTTCGTAGGACCTCCAGCCCTTCTGGGGTGACGTGATAGAAGGAGGCGACGGCGTCAATCCGGTCCTGCACCCAGGAGCTTTCAGTGGAAGGTGGGCTTGCCTCCGTGCCCTTTGGAGTGGGTGTAGCAGTATTTTTGGCGGGGGGGCTCTCTTCCGGTTGAACCGTTGAAGTAGGTGAGGTGGACCCTTTGGGTGTGGCGCTTCCCTCTGGCTGGCTATCCAGGGCAGGCGTAGGGGTTTCTTTGGGGGAGCCGTTGCACGACACAACGAGGAATAGCACGGTTAGCGAGAGGAGGAGAACGGTGGCGTTCTTCAACAGTATTTCCTCGATTGGTGTAGTGCCGAAAGGGTGCTGAAGCGTAACCTAAACGAGGGCAATGTCTTCTTCTGAAACATCACCATCTACGATACGAAACGCTCGCATCATGGGATTCTCCTTGTCCTCTAAGGAGACAATGATGTAGTGGGCCTCAGGCCAGCCCGCCAGCCGAATATCGGTGTCGGAGGGGTAGGCAGCACTGTGGGTGTGGGAGTGGTAGACGGCGCGGTGCTCCCAGTCGTTGTCTTCCATCTCCTTCCACACCTGGAAAAGCTCCTTGGGGTCCCAGCTAAAGCGGTAGGGGCTGGCGTCTACGTTGGTCATGCGAAACAGCTTGAGGAACTCTCCTTTGGAGCCGGCAAGGACGCCGCAGCACTCCTTGGGGTCTTCTTCCCTTGCGTGGGCTATCATCTCCTCGGCAAAGGACTTGGATACGTTTAGCAATGGGTTGCCTCCTTGGGGTTTGATAATAGGCTAAGACCTGAGACAGGTGTTTGGCAACCGGCGCCATTGACCTTGGCCTTGGATCGAAAGCCTTTTGCGAGGCAGCCTGTCTCTTCGTCGACGCTGGATTAGAGGTCTAGCGTCAAAGGTGTCACTTCACGCCCCACCTTAGCGAAAGTCGGCCTTTTTTGAGGGAAATGTAGCAACCGATGTAGCAACCCGGGTCAGAAACTCGTCAATGCCTCATCCATTTTGGCAGCAGCATCGGCCATAAGGACCGGTAGCACATGGGTGTATATATCGGCAGTGGTAGCCAACTGAGAATGGCCTAGAAGTTCCTGAATCACACGGAGAGTCACACCTTGGGCCAACAGTAAGGTTGCCGCCGTATGGCGTAGGTCATGGAATCGGTGCCTGCTGATGCCGTTCTTTTGGAGGATCCTGTGGAAGCGATATCTCAGAGCGTGCCGGGATAGAGGGCTTCCATCCTCCTCTGTGAAAACCAGGCCCCAATTGTTCTCCAATGCATCTCCTATCCGAAGACGTTCCTCTAACTGGTGCTCCCTGTGGGCCCGAAGAGCTGTAATGCAGACGTCTGGTAGCCTAAGGGTGCGACGGCTCTTATCCGTCTTAACCTCGGCCAACACGTATTCCCCATCCCATTTTTGGAGCGATACGTTGATGGTAACCGTGCCAGCCTCCAGGTTTAAATCCGTCCAGCGTAACCCCAGGGATTCCGATTGTCGGAGTCCTAGGGCAAGGGCCACGATGTAAAGGGCCTCCATGCGATTCCCTTTTACGGCACCCAAAAGCTTCTTTGCTTCCACTGGTGACAATGGTTTAATGTTGGCCTTAGGAACCCTTGGGGGGCTGACGAGGCGAGCTGTGTTGCGAGGGAGCATACCCCAGCGTTCGGCCTGGCCTAAAGCGCGGCGCAAGATGGCATGGATGATCTGGACTGAACGGGGGGAAAGGCCGCTTTCAAGCTTTCGATTCAATAATTCCTGGATGTCCTGAGCGGTGAGTCTAGCTAATGACCGGCGCCCTAGCTCTGGCTCTATGTGAAGCCGAATAACCAAGGCGTAGGACTGATATGTGTTCGGTCTTAGGGTAGTCTTTGCCGAGTCTTCTAGCCAGCGAGTGAGGTACTTCCCCAATGTGAGCCGTTGCAGGGGCAACGGCAGACCGTCCTGCACGTTTCTCTGTGCGGCCTGGAGCTTACTGTTGGCCTCGACCCGTGTCTTCCCGTAGAAGACCTTCCTCTTGCCACTAGGGAGCGTGATAGAAGCGACATACTTGCCATCAGAGGATCGCT
>JAPULR010000153.1 GCA_027294635.1 Chloroflexota bacterium
GTTAAGGACCTGGGCATGGTGGCGTTGGTGCTGCCGTCCAATCCGGTGAGCCGCCGCCCCTGGTACGACCCCTACTACGAGCCGCTGTGGACAGAGGCAGAGGACCTTGGCGTCCCGGTCTGCTTCCACGGCATTCACGGCGCCTACCAGGAGCACATCGGCAACCGGTTTCTGGACTCCTTCGTGGTCGCCCATGCGGCAACCCACCCCATGGAGCTGATGCTGGACCTCGCGGGGATGGTCTGCGGCGGCGCCCTGGAGCGGCACCCTCGCCTCCGTGTGGGTTTTTTGGAGGGCAACTGTAGCTGGCTGCCCTGGTGGCTGTGGCGCCTTGACGAGGAGCGCGAGAAGTTTGGCCCCTGGGAGAGCGCCAAACTGTCGGCCACGCCTACAGAGTACTTCAAGAGGCAAGGGTTTGCCTCGGTGGACGTGGATGAGTACCTCGCATCTCACACGGTGGACCAGCTAGGAGACGACAACCTGGTCATATCTACTGATTACCCCCACCACGACTCGTCCTACCCTCACGCTCTGGATATCTTTTTGGGGATGGAGGGCTTTAGCCAGGAGTCGAAGAAGAAGATCTTGTGGGACAACTGTGTCCGGCTCTACGGTCTGTAGCGCTGCGACCTCTCTGTCCTGAAACAACTGGTCACTTTTCTATGAATCCTCACGTGAAAACGAAACTGGACGACGCATGTTCGCCATATAAGGTCAAGGAGGGGCAGAGAAAGACCTGCTTGAGAGAGGGAACCGGACAATGAAGGAGCAAAGGACCAGCTACAGAGCTGGGTTAGGGAACTACGCTTCGAAGGTCGAGGCGGCTCTTGGTGACATACAAAATAGAGACCTGGTCAAGCGCATTTGGGCCAAAGACCACACCGTCTGGAGGCCTGACCCCACAGAGATAACCAACCGTCTGGGCTGGCTCACGGTCACCGATACCATGCGAGAACAGGTTTCCGACCTAGAGGCCTTCGCCCAGGAGATAGGGGACACCGGGTTCCAGCATGTGGTGCTGCTAGGCATGGGGGGTAGTAGCCTGGGGCCCGAGGTCCTGCGCCAGACCATTGGCCCCATTCCAGGCTATCCCCATCTCATTGTTCTGGACTCCACCTTACCGTCTTGGATTCAACCCGTTACCGATAGCATTGACCCCAAGAGAACGCTGTTCCTGGTCTCCTCCAAGTCCGGCGCTACCCTGGAGACCTTGTCCTTTTACAGGTATTTTAGGGGTCTGGTAGAGGAGAGGGCTGGCCCCAGCGAGGCGGGACAAAACTTCGTTGCCATCACCGACCCTGGTACCTCACTGGAAAAGCTGGCACAGGAACAAGGATTCCGGGACGCATTCCTGAACCCGGAAGACATAGGTGGGCGCTACTCGGTCCTCTCCTTCTTTGGACTTGTGCCAGCGACGTTGACGGGCGTTGACATTGGAAAACTTATGGATCGAGCGGACTCCATACGCAAGGAATGCGACACAAAGGTCCCGGTCAGGGAAAACCCCGGCGTCTGGCTCGGTGTGGTGATGGGAGCGCTGGCTTTGGAAGGCCGAGACAAGCTAACCCTGGTTACGTCACCGGCCATTGAGAGCTTCGGACTTTGGGTGGAGCAGCTCCTCGCCGAGAGCATCGGTAAGGAGGGCAAAGGAATCATACCTATAGCAGGGGAGCCCCTGGTGGCCCCCGGGCACTACGGAGAGGACAGGCTTTTCGTCTTTCTGCGCCTGGAGGGCGACGACAACGCCGCCGTTGATAGAGCAATGGATATTATCGCCTCCTCAGGACATCCCTGGGTGCGCCTAGATATGGGAGACCGCTACGATCTGGGAGCGGAATTCTACCGGTGGGAGTTTGCCACGTCCGTTGCAGGGGCCATTTTAGATGTCCACCCCTTTGACCAGCCTAATGTTCAGCAGGCTAAAGACATGACGGACATGGTGCTTAAAGAGCGTAGAATCATAGGAAGTTTGCCTCAAGTGGAGGCTGGTAGCTCCCTACCGGAGTTGCTGACTGGAGCAAGGCAAGGCAACTACGTAGCGATTATGGCCTACCTGCGCCAGACGCCAGAGACGGACCAGGCCCTTGCTCAACTCCGCCGTCGGATAATAGAACACTACCACATTCCGGTTACTTTGGGGTACGGGCCCCGCTTCCTCCACTCCACCGGCCAGATGCATAAGGGAGGACCGGACACGGGCCTTTTTCTGCAGATAACCACCACCCATAGTCACGATCTGGACATCCCCGGAGAGAATTTCAGCTTCGGCGTGCTGGCCCAAGCCCAGGCCCTTGGTGACCTTAAGACCCTCCAGGCCATCAAAAGACGGGTGGTCCGCATTCACCTGGACTCCGCGGGCCAAGGGTCCCTCGATGAACTGGCTCGAACACCTATCTAAAGGTCAAGGTGAGCTCCGTGAAAAAGTTTGACCTGATGGTCATTGGCTCTGGCTCCGGCCTGGAGGTTTCCGCGGAGGCCTCCCATAAAGGCATGTCGGTGGCCGTGGTGGAGGACGGACCCTTCGGCGGAACGTGTCTCAACCGAGGCTGTATCCCCTCCAAGATGCTTATCCACTGCGCCGATGTTATGGAGACCATCCGGCGTGCCGACCTCTTCGGCATCAAGGCCAAGGTGGAGGGAATCGACTGGCAGTACATCATCCGTCGTACCTTTGAAGAGATCGATGCCGACGCCGCGAACATCGAAGAAGGCAACCGGCAGAACCCAAACATGAGTGTCTACAAAGGGCGAGGCCGTTTTGTTGGTGAAAAGACCCTGGAGGTCAATGGCCAGAGCTTTAGCGCCGATACAGTGGTCATCGCCGCGGGGACACGACCCTTTATCCCGGACATCCCGGGATTAGGGGAGGTGCCCTACATCACCTCCGACCAGGCCCTCAGGCTCCCCGAGCAACCGAAGCGGCTGGCTGTGCTGGGAGGAGGGTACATCGCCGCCGAGCTGGCCCACTTCTTCGGCGCTTTGGGCACGGAGGTCACCCTCATCCACCGCGGGCACTACATTCTCCGTGAGGAGGACGAGCAGGTCTCTCATAAATTCACCGAGCTATATAAAAAGAGGTTCAACTTTCTTTCAAACACTCGGATTACCCAGGCCTCGTACTCGGGTAAGGAGATTGAGTTGGAGCTCGCAATGAATGGCATCACAGAATCTATAACCTGCGACGCCTTCCTCGTGGCCACGGGCCGCATCCCGAATACCGACCTGTTGGATGTAGCCCGTACAGGAGTAGCCACCAACGACCGTGGCTTTGTGGAAACGGACGAATACCTGGAGACGAGTGTTCCAGGCGTTTGGGCCCTTGGGGACATCGTTGGAAGGTATCTACTGAAGCACAGCGCAAACCTGGAGGCAGCCTACGTTACCAACAACATCTTCAACCCCGACAACAAGGTAGCCGTGGACTACCACGCCATGCCCCACGCCATCTTTGCCTCGCCTCAGGTGGCTGGCGTAGGCGTGACGGAGCAAGAGCTAAAAGCCAAAGGCTCCCACTACCTGGTAGGGACCTACGACTACGCCAACACCGCTTATGGCTCCTCCATTGAGGACCGAGACGGCTTCGTGAAGGTGCTGGCCGACCCTGAAGAAGGCCACATCCTGGGGTGCCACATCCTCGGAACCGACGCTTCCATGCTGATTCAGGAAGTCGTCAACGCCATGCGAATGCGGCTCACCACCGACGCTATTACCCAGTCCGTCTACGTGCACCCAGCCCTGCCAGAAGTAGTACAGCGCGCCTTTGGCTCTCTGGACCACCCCGTTGACTAGGCGACGGGTTCTGCGGTATTAAGCCAGGCAGCCAAGGAAGCCTTAGGAGCTAGTCGGCTGGGGGTCGAAGACGCTCAGCTAAGGAGCGCTTCCATCCAGAACTTCCCGTACAGCTACCTCTAGTTCCTCATGGGTGACCAGACCTTCGTAGCGGGCCGCTACCCGACCTGCTCCGTCTATGACAAAAACCCATGGCTCGCTGGGAAGTTCCCACTCCGCGAACTCCGGTACGGCCACCAGCCTGCCCTCGCTCCGCGCCACCTTGAGGTCCCAGGGCTCGATGTGGATAAAGTTGACCAGATCGCCGTACTGGTCCTGGACCTTGATCACTTCGTCGAGAACTGGGCCGCATATCTGGCTGACGCAAAACATGGGAGTACTCCATGCAACTACAAACGGCTTGCCCTCTTGAAGGGCCTCAGCAACGGAAAGGTCGTGCATATCGTCGGGGGGGATGTGGGTATCAATCTCTTCAATGCTGTCAACGTCATGTACCGTGAGGTTATGGCTCGCCGGCACCAGTTCGCCGACGCCGGGAGCCGCCGGCTCTGTTAGCACGTTGAAGGCGAGCTCCCCTGCTGCCGGATGCTGGCCTTCGGCAGAGGTGATGGAAAACTGAGCACTCCATATCCCGGGGCTGTCAAAGTCGGCGCTATCCACAACATATATATTTCGTACATCCAGATGCTCGTGGATTTCACCGTTCTCATGGATATGGGGAGTCGCGCCACTGGCCTCTCGGAACTCGGCCGAGCGGCTGAATCTGAGCTCACGGGTGGCTTCACGGAAGACGAAAAAGTCTACCATCACCTCGGCATTTTCCAAAAACTGTCCTTCCAGCGACGCCAGGGCAAAGGGGAACCTGTTCTCCCCAACGATGAACTCGCTGGCTCCCAGGAAAGAGTTATACTCAGGGATAGCTGGGATTCGGGTACGCGTTCCGTCCGAGGACGAACACGCTGCCAAGGTTGCCACAACTGCGAGCAGGAACAAGAGAGCCAGACCTCTCACCAGACATCCTCTCCTTCTTTTCCGTAAGCGCCTATCATCCAGTACGTTTACCAGATCCGTTGGATTTCCAGGATGCACCTAGCAACATTTGACCAACCTTTAGCGCACACGCCACAAAGAACAATTACCCTGGTCTCCAGCTTGAAGGATCCTGATTTCCTGTTTAGGGACGGCGCTCACCCGACCCGGGTGAGGAGGTACGATCCTGTCAACAACCAGGTTCCCCGGGGTGACCACAGCAGCCTTGAAGCCGCGAAATCTTGATGAAGTTGTTCTTGATAATAAGCCGGAGTTTGGATGGCAGCGGCATAGGGGCAGAGAGATTTCTTAGAAACTCCCTGCCTGTTCCGCGATGTCTACCCTTACACACTACAAACCCACTTTCAACGATGCTCTTCCCTCGGTAATAGAATCACAGTCGGCCACTGCCTGGCAATATACTACGCCCAGCAGAACTTTTCCACGTCTGGCGCGTCTAATATATTGGATAGCAAGATATGCTTTGGCGGGTGGACCCAGAACATCGATGAACACGGATACACAGGAGCCGCGGAGACTCGCATGAGGATCTTACGACCCTCGGGGAGCTGAGCAATGGATACCCTGATTGACCTTTCGTAGCGACTTTATCCCTCAACCCGGGATTCCCGATATTAGATTAATCTCAATTCACCAAGCCATATGTTACCTGAAGGTTCGTGGACACCTCTACCACAGACGGTGAGTTAACAGTCGCGGAGGGTGCTCCTGTGAAAAATGCCTGAGATCCCGACTCGAGTTCAGCACAGCTACCCCCGGGGAGCATCACTAAAAAGGAAAAGGGTACCGCCGGAAACTCGACTATCGTTACAATAGAACCCAACTGTACTCCGGCTTTCCTGGCTATATCCTCTGCAAGAGCCTTGGCGTCAAGCAGGGCTTTCTCCCGAGCTTGAGACTCCAACGCCTCACAATCATTCACAGTGAAGATAGTGCTAACCCTTTGCAGGCTAAGTCGGCTCTCCTCGCGGAGGGCCTCCTGTACCACTTCTAACGCTTGCGCCACATCGGAAGGTCTGGGCCACGGAAATACCACCTCTGTCGATGGGCTAGGCCCGAAGTTTTCCCCAAGGGGGCTCACCGCAATATCCTGATCCGCCACGCCTCTGTCTCTGAGCGCCCGTAGGACGGGTTCTAGGTCCTCTCTGGTAATGAATTCGAACTCTGGCACCATGACCTCAGAATCTGGCGAAGGTGGTTCGGGCACCGGAATTGGTCCCCTTAAACCAAACAGACCTTCAGAACCAATGAACAGACGGATGGTGACGGCATCGGGCTTAGCCGAGGCCTGCCCCTGGCCCACAACGGTGATCCCCGCTACTGGTCTCGTACCAATTCCGCCATCTTCGGAGCCGCCGCATGCGATGACTGTCGCCAACACCGCCATTATCACTACCAACCCAAAGCATCGCCACCACGTTATCATAGATAGTCTCCCCCTGCCGCCTGACTTACATTAGCCCTGATTTCCCAAATCGACGTCCAGTGATGCAATTCTCATTCCACCCCGGATCGACACACTGTATCCCAGGTTTACCAGTCCCTCGTAAAGTAAACTGGGACATAAACTAGACCGATCAGTGATGGAAGCACAGTCGGCCACTGCCTGGCAATATACTACGCCCAGCAGAACTTTTCCACGTTCAGGCGTAGTCCACGGGAAATTATTAAAGACGTTGCTAAAGCCTTGGCGCATACAATCATACTCCTGTTTCCTACTCCTGATTTTCTTGACACCTCCAAAGCCCACTGATAGGCTACTCCCTGTCTCGTCAGCCCTTAATAGCTTCTATTAAGAATCACCCGTCACAGACAGACCTGAAGGGCTGGCCAATCTAAAAGTTATTAAAGAGTAAAGGCAGCGGAGAACAGATGGTCCATCAAAAATATCCAGAGCTAGACGTACCCGCTCGTATTCTTTTGAGTACCGGCCCCACAAACGTACATCCCCGAGTTTATAAAGCCATGCAGACTCCCGTTATCGGCTACGGTGAGGCCGCCTTCCTTCCGGTGATAGATGGCATCTCGTCCATGCTGGCGGAGGTCTTCCAGACCAAAGAAAGCCTGACCATGGCCCTTTCGGCCACGGGATCGGGCGGTGTTGAGGCCGGAATGGCAAGCCTATTGGAGCCCGGCGATACGGTGGTCATAGGCTCCTACGGCTTCTTCTGCGAGCGGATGGCAGAGATGGCCCGCCGCCAGGGGGCCAACGTAATCATCGTAAAAGGCGAGTGGGCCCGTTCCCTGGACCCCCAGGCCGTGGCCGACGAACTCAAGAAGCACAAATCGGTCAAGCTGGTGGGAATGGTCCACGCCGAGACCTCCACAGGAGTAAGCCAGCCCCTGGAGGAGATCTCCAGGCTAGCCAAGGAGCATGACGCCTTGTTTGTCGTCGACGCCGTGACCTCCTTTGGAGGCAGCGAGGTGGCCGTGGACCGCTGGGGCGTTGACTACATCTCCAGCGGCTCTCAAAAGTGCCTCAGCTGCCCCCCGGGCCTGGCGCCCATGGCAGTGAGCCAGGCCGCCCTAGACGTAATGGGCAACCGCAAACAGAGCTCTCCCAGCTGGTACCTGGACCTATTGCTCATCGCCAACTACTGGGGTAAAGACCACGTTTATCATCATACTGCCCCTATAAGCAGCCTTTACGCCATATACGAGGGCCTTCGCATTGTCCTGGAGGAGGGCCTGGAGGCTCGATTTCAGAGGCACCAGCGTAACGCCGCGGCCCTCAGGGCCGGTCTGGAGGCCCTGGGCCTAACGATAATCTCAGACAAGGACCATCGTCTAGCCCAGATTACCCCGGTGGCCATCCCCGAGGGGGTAGACGACGGTAAGGTGCGTACCAGGCTGGCCAACGACTTCAAGATCGAGATCTCCCGGGGACTGGGACAGTTTGCGGGGAAGATATGGCGCATCGGCCTGATGGGTGAGGCCAGCACTGCCGGCAACCTGCTGCTACTCTTGTCAGCCCTGGAGGAGATCCTTCCCCAGGAGGGCTACGAGGTGCCGGTGGGCGCCGGTGTGGCTGCCGCCAGCAAGGCGCTGGCCAGTTCCTAATCCTTACTCGTCTCCAACCGATCTTTAAATCCATGTCATCCAGGTGATGCCGTGGTCGCCCAGCCAGGACCGGAAAACAAACTCCCAAAAGACCAGGGGCGGAATGTCTACCTTTAAGATCGCCGTGATCCGTGGCGACGGCATCGGCGTGGAAGTAGTCGAACAAGGCCTTAAAGTCCTTGGCACCCTGGGAAAACGCTTCCATATCACCTGGGAGTTTACCGAGCTGCCCTGGGGCTCCGAGTACTATTTCCGGCACGGAAAGCTGATGCCCAGCGACGGCCTGGACACTCTACGAGCCTACGACGCGATCTACTTTGGCGCCGTGGGCCACCCCGATATTCAGGACCACATTACCCTTAACAACCTGCTCCTACCCATCCGCCGCGGCTTCGACCAGTACGTCTGCCTTCGGCCCAGCAAGCTCTATCCAGGGGTTACGTCTCCCCTGCGCGGCGTGGAGGCGGGGGACATAGACCTGGCGGTGGTCCGTGAGAACACCGAGGGGGAATACGCCAATATTGGCGGCTTCCACTACCAGGGACTGCCTCAAGAGCTAGCGGTCCAGACGGCCTTGTTTACCCGGCACGGATGCCTGAGGGTCATTAGATACGCCTTTAAGCTGGCCCGAAGGCGCGGTGGCAAGAAGAAGGTTACCTCTATCACCAAGTCCAACGCCATGGGCTACGGTATGGTGCTGTGGGACACCGTCTTCCAGGAGGTGGCGCAAGAATACTCCGACATAGCCACCGAGTCCCTTCTGATTGACGCCGCCTGTATGGAATTCATCCGCCGTCCGGAAGCCTTCGACGTGGTGGTGGCCAGCAACCTATTCGGCGATATACTGACGGACATCGCCGCGATAATCACCGGCAGTATGGGCCTAGCCGCCAGCGGCAACATAGACCCTGAGGGGCGACACCCCTCCATGTTTGAGCCGGTCCACGGCAGCGCCCCCGACATTGCCGGTAAAGGCCTTGCCAATCCCCTGGCGGCAATCCTCTCAGGAGCCATGTTGGTGCGGCACCTGGGCCAGG
>JAPULR010000154.1 GCA_027294635.1 Chloroflexota bacterium
GGCTCGTTTTCCACCGAGCCTTTGGCGTCCTCGATCATCGCCTTGACGAACTCTTCCTTGTGGTCGTGCTTTATCTGTATGGGCGCAAGTATTACGTACATGCTCTCTCCTGTTTAGGGGTTTGGTCTGGAGGCGGCCCCAGTGTATCAAGGGGTGTAGCCGCCAACAACTGCTGAGGGTCGATCATTGCAGCGGAGCCTACTCCTACCTGTGGGACCAGTCTTCGGGGTTATCTGATGAGGGCGAGAGGCCCAGCACATCACCCTTGGTGGTTACTCCCAGCCCCAGCACCATGCGGTTGGCATAGGCGAAGTAGCTGACCAACTGGTTGATTTCCAGAATCTCGCCATCGTCTAAGCCCGCCTCTCGTAGCGAACTGATCTGCTCCTCCGTAACTTCGGCAGGGTTGCGGGTCAGCGCCTGAGCGTAGCGCATGGCCGCCAGCTCCTTGCCGTTGAAAGAGTCCTGAGGGTTGCCGCATTCCAAAGCCTCTCGGGTAGCCTGAGAGCGTGCATCGTCCTTTAGGAGCCTCCGCATCCCCTCGTAGTGGTGCTGGACACAGTAGCCACAACTGTTCAACATGCTGACGTAAAGGCCGAGAGCTTCCAGAAACCATCGCGGCAGGGCGTTGTCCCGGTGGTGCAACACAGCCTTGTACAGGGCCAGGTGCCCCTCCATGGAGTGGGGCCTCAGGCTGTGGGCCATCATGATGTTATCGACGGTGTGGTTAGGACCTTTGATGCGCTGGTACAGCGACCTAAGCTCCCCGGTGGCCTTGTCCAAGGGTATGGTGCGAATCCAGGTCATGGCGCTTTAGAGGGAACTTCCTGATCCAAAGTAGGAACCGGAATGGTCTTATCCGTCATCGCCACGCCGACGGGAGATTGTGGCTGTCAAAGAACTCGTCCATCTCCACGGGCCGGCCGGTGTCGTTAGACTCCTCGCAGGCGGCGATGATTCCAAAGGTCTTTAGATGGTCGAAGGCTGTTGGCTCCGGGTGCAGACTCCCTTCCGATAGCTGCCCCAAGATCTGGTCAAGCATAACCCTGGCATCGTCAACCAGCTGCTCCTGGGCAGGGAGGGGAATCTCCTCCATCTTATCCGACTCCGATCCCCTGATTATGCGGAGGTCGGAGAAGAGGGCGTATTGAAACAATGCGCCGTCATCGCAGTCGGTGCGCCACAGGAACTGGTCCAGCTTGGTCTGCCCTGACCAGGTGCCAAAATAGTTCACCTGAAATCCTGCCGTCATGTCGAAGATTGCTGTTACCGTAGCGTCGTCGCGATACATGCTCCAGGGCGGGTTGGAGCACCGGCAGGTGAGCCGCTCAACCTCGGCGTCGTAAACGAAGCGGATCTCGTCTATATGATGGATCGTCTGCTCGTACAACATGGGCTGACGCATGGTCAACGGAAACTTGTTGAACGTAGGACTGTAGCCGTCACGATTTCTCCAGTAGCTGTAGCCCGCAAACCTGGGAGCGCCGATCACCCGGTTGCGGAGTATCTCCCGGGCCTTGGTTACGCAGTGCTGGAAACGGAAATTTAGACCCACCGCAAACCCCAGCTTGGCATCCTCAGCCGCCTGAACCATTCGAATGCCCTCGTCAAAGTCCAGGGACAGGGGTTTCTCCGAGAGCAGGTGGGCGCCATGCTCAAAGACCGTTAGCACGTCCTTGTACCTATCCATCGGGGGAGTAGCCAGCACCACAAAGTCGGGTTGGAGATCCTTAAGGGCCTGAGCCATATCTTTATAGCAGGTCTTAGGCTGGGCCTCGTACATGGTCTGGGCCCATTCTAAATTTGCGTCCTCCAGGTCAACGTACCCAACGGTCTGAGATTGGGGTTCCTCGTGGAGCAGGCGAGCCCACTTCTTACCCCGAGTGCCCAATCCCACCATTAACGTTCGGACAGGTTTGTTCATACCTTGGCAAACTCCCTTTCGGCGTAGGTAAGGGTCTTGTCGAAGATAGAGACCATCTCGTTGATCTCCTCTTCCGTTATGATCAGCGATGGATGAATGGACAGTTTTTCTCCACCGCACCGCATGTACAGGCCGTTGTCCACCATGAAGCGCGTGAGCTTGCGCCCCACCTCTTTTCCTCCCAGTGGCTCCTTGGTCCCCTTGTCTTTTACCAGCTCCACCTCGGCCAGGAGTCCTATGGACCGCACGTCGCCCACCACGGAATGCTCCTGGAGGGTTTCAAGCTGGGAGCGGAAGTAGGGTGCCATCTGAGCGGCGCGCTCCACCAGGTTTTCCCTTTCGATAATTTCCAGGTTGGTTAAGGCGGCCACGGAGACCACCGGATGATTGCCCAGGGTGTGGGACTGGATAAGGGTTCTGTCAGGATCGCCAAGGAACCTCTCAAAGACCTCGTCGGTGGCCACCACGGCTCCTATGGGCTGATACCCGCTGCCCAGGGTCTTGCCCAGAACCATAAGGTCCGGTATCAAATCCCAGTGATCTCCGCCAAACCAGGTGCCTGTACGACCAAAGGCGGTTACTACCTCGTCGGCAATCAAGAGAATGTTATGCCTGTCGCACATCTCACGGACCATGGGCCAGTACTCCGGCGGCGGGACAACGGCGCCTTTGGCGATGGGCTCCACTATGATGGCCGCTATGGAGTCCGGGTCCTCGTACTCGATGGTGGCTTCTATGGACCTAGCGCAGCCCAGGTTGCAGGTGCCGGTGCAATAGAGGCACCGGTAAGGGTTGGCCTCCGGCACCACAACGCCCATGGGGATGGTCGGCTCAAAGATGGGTGAGCGTATCGCCGGGTCCCCGCTTACACTCATAGCGCCCCAGGTATAGCCATGATGAGAGTAGTTCCTGTACAGGACTTTGTACTTCTTTGGATTGTCTCCCTGGGCGTGATACTGCCTGACTATCTTTAAAGCCGCCTCCACCGCCTCCGAACCGGACAGGGTGTAAAAGACGCGCGAGAGGTTTCCTGGGGTAAGCTGGGCCAGCTTTTTGGACAGCTTGGCCGTGGGAGCGTTGGTGAAGGGAACGAGGCCGGAGCCCGAAAACTCCAGGTCCAGCATCTGCTTGTAAACTGCCTCCGCAATCTCTTTACGTCCGTGGCCTACGGCGCAGCAGTGGGAGCCGCCGGTGGCATCGAGATAACGCTTGCCCTGGTGGTCAATGACGTAGCACCCCTCCCCTTTCATCGCGATGCCCAGAGACGTGGGGTCTTCCCGGTCCCTGAACTGGGCATGACTCATCCAGATATGGTCTTTGGCTTGCCCTATCAGCTCATCGTAACTGGGGTCCGCCATCGCGCCTCCTTGTCTTTTGGTCCCAGGGTTGTCGCCATTATGTACCATTTGAGGAGTGATTCCAAGAGATGTCAGGTACACCGGCCACCCTTCGACATGCTCAGGGTGAGCGGGTTTGATTTCCGCTCATGGTGAGCTTGTCGAACCATCGTGGTGAGCCCTTAGAGAGGCTCAGGGTCCCGTTATCGGGATCGAACCCTTAGTGTTCTACTCGCAGGATGAGATTCTTCGCCCCGATACATCGGGACTCAGAATGACAGTCGTTACTTGAGAGCAGGATGATCATTCGGCAGGCTCAGGGTCCCGTTATCGGGATGG
>JAPULR010000155.1 GCA_027294635.1 Chloroflexota bacterium
AAGGTAGCGCTTGCCCTTGTCGTCTATGTAATAGCTGCCTCTGGCCTCCACGGCTATGCCAAAGCCGGACAGGCCTCCATAGGCGCTATGCTGTGTGTAGTGAGGCCACAGATGCTCCTTAGCCTGATGCGACAGCTCATCAAAGTGAGATTCTTCCATAACACCTCCTAACTTGGCCCCTGGCACTGGTTGGTGAAAGTCGACTTTCGAGATTGCGCTATTATCGCCAACAGCATATAGAAACACAACGGGGTCCAAGATGAGTACACATCTTGAACCCCTGGACACCCAACCTGATGGACCAGACTGGGGCAGCTGTACCGTGCTGAACTTGCTCCAAGTGCCCTTTTGGAAAGTTCAACGTCGGTTAAGATCCTTTGCAGATATCCTTTAGGCCGAGGCACTTATGACCACACTGGTGCCAAATTTCGCATCTCCCGTGAGAGGTCAATTTTGGCCCGTGGTTCAGTGCCTCTCCAAAAGCACCCTTTTTGGTGGAGACGGGGGAGAGTTGAACTCTACCATGAACACGGGCTGGGGATGATATTAATCGCTACTATGGTGAGGGCAAGTCCTTATTCCCTGGCTATCGCCTAATTTCTGAACTTGCAGTCCTGGCCTTACCTAATCAGTTCGCCCTCGTAAAAAGAGTGCATAGCGAGTTCCTGAGCAAGGTACGATGCCAAAGTAGAAGTCGACTCAAAGGAGGGATGTAACAGGTTCTTTTAGATTAGGCAGGCAGCGTGTCTCTCTCAACGGAAACTAGCTCTTTGTGGTAACGTTAACTTTAGCAAAACGCAATATTATTTCTGTGGAACAAACTGAGGAGCCCGCAACAATGGGCAGGTCCAAACCAAAGCGAGAAAAACCAGAAGAGACTACTGAGGAGTTCGTGCGTCGCATGAACCAAAAAGGTGGGAAGCGCAACGGGCTAAAGAAGCGATTTGTGTGGCAAAAGCGGCGACACTGAAGCTTTCCTGGTCCCGATGAAGCCGATGCCCTCGCTATGGTCTGTTACCGGCACCTCAGGCAAGCTCCTCGGCCTGTTTTCATAGGACGCCGACTCTAGGGTATTGACTGTAGGGGTGCGACGACTTAGTTGACTTCTTCCCACACCACTTCCCATTTATCCGTGTCTTTATGATCATGAAAGGAAGTGATCTCTAGCAAGAATGCCATCTCCTCAACTTCCCTGGCCTCGGGCTTCGCTGAGACCATCTTCGATCGGAATCGTCCGCACTCCATACACAATGCCCTTAGCTCATAGTTTCTCGGCTCCGAGGTATCCATAACATAACTGACCTCCACAACCCCACCACAATGACCCACCTCGCGAGATTGCTACCGACGAGGGCCTCGATCACCGCCGCCGCCACGGTCTCCATATCCACCGCCGCCACCACGGTTCCCAAATCCACCGCCGCCACGGTCTCCATATCCACCGCCGCCACCACCAGAGCTTCGCTCCTGTCGAGGCCGGGCCTCGTTCACCGTTATGGCGCGTCCGCCGAATTCCTTGCCATTGAGTGCGCCGATTGCAGCCTGAGCCTCTGAACTGGTCGGCATTTCAACAAAGCCGAACCCTTTGGGGCGGCCTGTCTCACGATCAGTGATCATATTGACCTCTTGCACTTGGCCATGGGCTTCGAACGCCTCGCGTAGCTCCTGTTCGGTCATTTCGTACGAAAAGTTACCTACGTAAATCCTCAATTCCTTTTCCTCTCCTACATGTTGGCTGGGTTGATTGGCGGTAGTTGACCGCCGACACTTAGCTCGGAAGGGGCGGTCGTCGCCCCCTCCATGATCATACTATCTACTTTACCAGCTTGAGCGTGCGGATGTCCGCTGCTTGCTGAAGCAATCACTGCAGTAGACCGGCCCCGTCACCTGGTCGTTCTTGAAGTCGAGGATTGCTAGGTTGACGTTGCCGTCGGTGAGGTAGTAGCCGGAGGCGTTGGCTCCGTCTATCTTGCCCGCCTCCTTGAGGTCAATAACCTCTCTGTAAAAGCGAGCTGTCTTCTCAGCGTCCTGGGTAGCGATGGCTATGTGCTTATCTTGGCCATCTGAGAGTCCTCCTTGCGCCGTCATGCTTTTCCCGATGGAGGCGAGGCCGTCCTAATCTGCTGTTGAGAGAGGATGATTGTAATCAGCCCGTTGGTAGCCTTCTCCGATGGCTCCAGGTCGATCCCCCTTGTCATCGAATCAGAGAAAAAGTGACCGTTATCGCACCCGCATTCGGTTGATGCTTCCATTGGTTCCACCCCGCCTGCCATATCGAAAAGGTAATCGGCGTCCAGACCCATTGTCGTTGCCCAGAATCGGCCACAGCGTCCGGAGACGTAAGAGGCTCCTTCCCGGTATAGGCCAGACTTGATTATTTCTGCAGCTAATCGTTGCCAGGGATCAAGGGAGGTGCGCTGGAGATTGGACAGGACGCTCCGTACGACGTTGTCACCACCAGTTGGATAACCCATACGGTCCTACCTTGTTGAAGCAGGCTGGGGGGAGTCGAACCTAATATACTCCCGGCATTAGAATCCGGCAAGGTTTGTGCATGGTTAGACGGGAGCGTGGAAGGTAAAGTAGACCAGGGTGCTCCTAAAGGGTAGGCGGTGGCGGCGTGCCTAGCTAAGGGGTAAAATCGGAGGTGTCAAAAGGACTTGGTTCCGGACTGTCACGCCGCACTTTGTTCAGGAAACAAAAACGCTCCAGCTTTGATAGCCGGGGCGTTAATTAATTGCTCGGTGGAGAACGGAATCTTCCCAACCGGTCAGATTTATATACCGTGAGAGACGGATTGAGGCCAAGAGCTAGTTGCTGAGGCTAAGGCTCCTACCTAGGAGCTACCGTTCTGCCCGTTCCCCTGGTTGGACTTGCCGCTGGCAAAATTGAGGAACGGCTGGAGCATGGAGGTAAACTCCATGGGGAAGACGAACTTGGTGGCCGGGCTAGAGCCCAATTCTTTGAGCACATCGAAGTATTGGAGGCTCATGGTCTTGGCTTCTACGGTTGAGGCCACCTGATTTATACGGTCTAGGGCGGTGCTGAACCCTTCAGCGCGAAGGATGGCAGCCTGACGGTCACCCTCGGCCTCGAGGATCTCCGACTGACGCTGGCCCTCAGCTTCAAGTATAGAGGCTTGCTTTTCACCCTCGGCACGGTTAATCGCGGATTGGCGCTGCCCCTCGGACTCGGTGATATCTGCGGTCTTGATGGCGGCGGCGGATTTCTCCCGCTCCATGGCGCTCTTGACCCCCTGTGGCGGGTCGATTTCGTTGATGGCGATGCCCTGTACCTTGACGCCCCATCGTCCCGTGTTTTCATCCAGCGACACCTGGAGCTGGCCCTGTATTCGCTCCCTCTCTGAAAGTGCCTCAGCCAAAGTGATGTTCCCAATGATGGACCTTAGCTCTGCCACAGCCTGGCTTCGGACCGCAAGCCTATGGTCCACTACATCCAGTATGGCCTTCTCCGCCTGGTCTGGAACGACCCGATAGTAGAGGACGAAGTCCATATCCACTACCACGTTGTCTTTGGTGATGTATTTTTGCGTTGCCACTCGATCCACCTGCTCTCGCAGGTCTATTTTACGGCCAGAGTAGATGATGGGCATAAGGAAATGGAAGCCTGGTGGCCTGCTCCCTACGAACTTGCCCCATTTGAGAACCACTAGCCTCTCAAACTGGTTTACGATGACGATTCCTGACGCCATCATTGCCTCCTTGCCGCTTACTAGAACTGGCTTTGGGTATGAGTATTGACAGCCATAGGGCTTCTTACCTACAGCTAATCAATCCCTCTGATCCAGATAATCGAAGGCAAACATAACACCTCAGTCTTCTGCTGTCCACGAATCTTGTCTAAGACAGACGTGTGTCTACGCCGGTGGGGAGGAATTATCCCCTGACTAGGGGCACGCCAAAAGGACTTGGTTTTGAGACGGCGCCTTCCGGTGTGCCCCCGTAGCAGGGGTACCAATCCGCCTCTCCGGGGCACCGTCGCCCCGGTGCCTCTCTCCAATCCGCCTCCCGCCCCTCTATCTAGCGGGATGGTTTGGACAGTTTCCTCCGCCCGCCCTCAAATAGACGTAGGCAGCACCTCTTGAACTTCTTACCGCTACCGCATGAGCATGAGTCGTTCCGACCGGGGAGCTTGGTGTTCGGGGCAGGAACGCTCGCT
>JAPULR010000156.1 GCA_027294635.1 Chloroflexota bacterium
GTTGGTCGAAGTAGAGTGGAGCCAGGAGAAGGAGCTATACCCGGTGCGTCTTGAGATTCAGGCCAGGGACCGTGTGGGTCTCCTCCACGACATTACGGCTCGGGTATCGGAAGAGGGGGTCAACATCGCGGCGGTGGTCACCACGGAGAACTCCGACGGTACAGCCACCATCTCCCTCACCCTCCACACCACCGGCTTAGACCAGTTGGGCCGAATTTTCGCAAAGTTAGATGGTGTGCGGGGAGTGGTCAGCGCCGGTCGGATTACGGGAGATGCTCTTACCTCTTCCCATGGCTAGCCCTTTTATACCCCGGTCGTAAAGGTTATAATTAACCCCGCTCAATAGGCAGTGGGAATTTCAAAGCTATACCAAATTAGCGGTCAGGGAGGTCCAGTTGCCGTCGGAGAAAGCCATGCGCTCCTCATTGAGGAAACAAGCGCAAAATCGTAGCATAAGATCGGCCACAAGGACCTACGTGACCACGGCTCTTAAGGCCATCGGCGGAAAAGACGCCAACCAGGGGGAGGCCGCCGTCAAACGTGCCATCCAGGCCCTGGACAAGGCGGCCAAGCGGGGCATCATCCACGGCAACAACGCCGCTCGCCGGAAATCCCGCCTGATGAAGCGGCTCAACTCCCTCACTTCCAAAAAATAGCGTCGCTCCGTCAAGGGGCCTATTTCAACGCCCCATAGGTGCCAGTACAGCTTGACAACAGGCCCCCTGCGTGCTAACTTGCCCTAGAACATAAGTTCAAAGGTGAAGGATGAAGACCAAAAAGAAACTGTCCCCCAAGCAGGAACGTATGCTGGAGTTCATCCGGGGGTTCATGGCCGAAAATGGCCTGCCTCCCACGGTAAGAGATATACAGTATGCCTGCGGTATAAGCTCTACCTCCGTGGTGGACTATAACCTCAGGCTCCTGCAAAGGGATGGCTTCCTGCGCCGCCGGCCAGATGTGGCTCGTGGCATTGAGCTTCTGGATAAAGAGGGTAGGTCAGCAGGCTTTCTGCCTCAAATTCCGGTAATGGGCTATATAGCCGCCGGTGAGCCCCTACCCGGCCCATCCAACGACGGGTGGACCCAGGAGCCTATCGAGACCGTAGAGCTGCCCCGCCACATGGCCGATTCCAAGAAGAACCTCTACGCCCTGCGGGTAAAAGGGACGTCTATGATAGACGCCCTCATCGATGACGGCGATCTGGTGCTGGTGGAGCCCACCCACGATGTGAGAAACGGCGATATGACGGTGGCCTGGCTCAAGCTGGAGCAAGAGGCCACCCTCAAGCGCATCTACCGCGAGGGCTCAAGGGTTAGGCTACAGCCCGCCAACAGCCAGATGGAGCCCATCTACACCGACGCCTCCAACGTGGAGACCCGGGGTAGGGTGGTGGCGGTCCTGCGGACGCTGTAATCAAACTCTAGGGTAATCCTAAGGCCGCCCCGTGGGGCGGCCTTGTTATTGTTCCGTACTAAGCCCTTGTCAAAAGGTAGAGCCTGCCAGTGATTAAAGCCCAGCCGATTATAGTCGCACCCCTGTTCTCTACGCTGTTGGAGCGTCTTCTGGAGACGCTGTCAAAGCTTTCCCGGGAGGAATGGCAGAAGCCAACTCCCTGTCCCGGATGGTCAGTCCAAGACATAGCTCTGCATCTCCTGGACGGAGACATAGGGCAGCTCTCAAGGCATCGGGACACATTCGAGGCCTCACTTATCCGAACAAACCGATGGGAAGAATTAGTTGACCTTCTTAACCAAAAGAATGAGCAGTGGGTAAAGGCAACCAGAGGGACCAGCCCTAGAGTTCTCCTAGACTTGTTAAGTTTCAACGGCGGTCAGGCAAATCAGTACTTTGCAACCCTGGACCCCCTCTCCAAAGGACCCGGCGTGGCTTGGGCAGGAACTGAGCCGACGCCCATGTGGCTCCACATCGCGAGGGAGTACACCGAAAGATGGCATCACCAGAAGCAGATACGAGAAGCCGTTGGCAAGTCTGCCCTTACGCAGCCATCTCTATTCGCGCCAGTGTTATCTACCTTCGTTAATGGATTGCCTAGAGCATATGCAGGCATTACTGCACCTACGGGCACTAAAGTAAAACTCTCGATTACTGGAGACTCTGGCGGCCACTGGTACCTTGTTCGTGGTCAGAACTCATGGGTCCTCAGTGTCGGGGAGGGCAGGCCCGACGCTCAATTAACCATTGACCAGATCGATGCCTGGAAGCTTTTCACCAAGAGCCTGACCAAAGAAGAGGTGAGGCCAAGGGTAAAGGTTGAAGGAGACTCGGAATTGGCGTTGAAGGCCCTCGACACCATCTCGATCATTGCATAGCACCTGGGTATCGAGGGACCTGCTTACTCATTTGCGCTCAGGCCCCACCCCCTCCTATAATGGCCCCTGATTCCCTGACTACCGGAGGATGAACCTTGGCAGACTCCCAGACCATTGAAACGGCAAAGGCCCACTTCGCCAAAATTCTGGAGGAGCAGCTTGATCGGGTGGAGCGTCTCAAACAGGACCAGGAGTGGACCGACTTTAGCAAGGTTAAGCCCATCCGGATAGGCATCCTGGGAGGTGACGGCATCGGTCCATCCATAGCCGCCGAGGCCAGGAGGGTGCTGGAGTATCTGCTGCGACAGGCGGCGGACCAGGGCAAGGTGGTCTTTCGCGATATCGAAGGGCTCACCATCGAGAACCGAGCCGAACACATGCAGTCCATCCCCGACGATGTGATGGCCGAGATCAAAGAGTGCCACGTTACCCTCAAGGGTCCCACCCACACCCCGGAGAAGGGCGACCCCTGGCCAAATTTAGAGAGCGCCAACGTTTCCATGCGCAAGGCCCTGGACCTCTTCGCCAACGTCCGCCCGGTACGCATACCCCAGGAAGGCATAGACTGGACCTTCTTTCGGGAGAACACCGAAGACCTCTACGCCGTGGGCAGCCAGGGTATTAACGTTACCGACGATCTGGCCATAGACTTCCGGGTCATCACCACCCAGGGCTCGGAGCGTATCATTGACGCGGCCTTTGCCCACGCCAAGCGCAACAACAAAAGCAGAGTCACCATCGTCACCAAGGCCAACATCATCAAGACCACCGACGGCAAGTTCCTTGACGTTGCACGAAAGGTCTCCCAGCGGTACCCCGACATCGGCTGGGACGCCTGGTACATCGACATCATGACAGCCAAGCTTCTGGACCTGGCCCGCCGCAGCGAGTTTCAGGTCTTTGCCCTGCCCAACCTCTACGGTGACATCCTTACCGACGAGGCGGCCCAGATCCAGGGGGGCGTAGGCACCGCGGGCAGCGCTAACATCGGCAAGAGATTCGCCATGTTTGAGGCCATCCACGGCAGCGCACCTCGTATGGTCAAGGAGGGGCGGGCCCAGTACGCCGACCCCAGCTCCATGATTCGGGCCGGCAGTATGATGCTGGACCACATCGGTTACCCTGAGCTGGCCGACCGGCTGAACAAAGCCCTGGATGTCTGCACCCAGTACGAAAGGAAGCTGGTCATTACGGGCCGCGACACCGGGGCCACGGGCAAGGAGTTTGGCGACTACATCATGGAGACCGTTGAGTCCTCAGACCTGGAGTCCCGTTGGGAAGGCTACGCCAGAAACTAGCCAGACTGTCATTCTGAGGGCCGATGCAATCGGCCAGAAGAATCTCGATCGTTTGGGCCGAGATTCTTCGTCACCCCGATGAAATCGGGATTCCTCAGAATGACAGGGCTTAAAAACTCACTCAGGAGCAGAACTAAGAATGCGAAAGAAGGTAACGGTAGTCGGCGCGGGCAACGTGGGAGCCACCGCGGCCCAGCGCATACACGAGCTAGGCTACGCCGATGTGGTACTGGTGGACATAGTTGACGACCTGCCCCAGGGCAAGGCCCTGGATATGCTGGAGTCGGGGCCCGTCATCGGCTCCGACGCGCTGATCACCGGCGCCAACAGCTACGATGAGACGGCCAACTCGGACCTTGTCATTATTACAGCGGGCATCGCCCGTAAGCCCGGCATGAGCCGCGACGACCTCCTCCTCACCAACATGAAGATCATCGGCAGCGTGACCCGAGAGGTGGTGAAGCA
>JAPULR010000157.1 GCA_027294635.1 Chloroflexota bacterium
GTGCCCAGGAGCAGGCCCAGGAGCACTTGCTGCCAGAGAGGAAAGGAGAGGTCGAGGACGGCGGCCAGAGCAATCGATATGCCTACCGCCCAAATAAGGCCTCCCGCGGCGCCTTCCCAGGTCTTGCCTGGGCTGATGACGGGCGCCAGTTTGTGTTTCCCAAAGGCCCGACCGACGAAGTAGGCCCCCGTATCGGTGGCGAAGGTGGTGAACAAGGCGTACAGAAGCCAGTGGTAGCCGTTGTAAATGCTGTCCCCGGCCTCTCGTAGCATCAGGGCGTGGGAGAGGAGCAAACCAACGTACAATGGGCCGGCAGCGGTAAAGAGCCAGCTACCAAGGAACGGGCCTCCACGTCGCTGACTAAAGGTCCAGGCTAGGGTGACAAGAAGGCCTCCTCCAATCAGATGAGGTGCGAAGTTACCCTCTTGGGAGGTTAGCTGCCCGTTGACTACAAATAAGACGGTCCACAGGACTCCGACGGGCAGGTATACCTGCGCTCCCGAAGCCTGGGCTAGTCGGTAGAACTCCCACAGACCCAGTAGCGCGACGATTCCTACAAGGATGGCAAGGTAGGGGAAACCAGCCCATAGGATTCCAAAAAGTGTGGGAATTCCAATGAGACTAACGAGGAGTCTCACCCTCAAGTGTTAGCCTCCGGTATCTACGGCTCCAAATCGTCTCTTGCGGCTGTGGTAGGACTGAAAGGCTTCTTCTATTTCTTGAGGTCCCAGCTCCGGCCAGGGAATGGGAGTGGTAAAGAACTCGCTGTAGGCCGACTGCCACAGCAGGAAGTTGCTTAACCGGTGCTCTCCCCCTGTTCGTATGATCAGGTCTGGGTCCGGTATACCTGCGGTGTAGAGGTATTGGCTTAGAAGGTCCTCATCCAGGTCTTCGGGAGAAATACTGTCCCTCATTAGGCCTCTGACCGCTTCCAAAATCTCGCTCCGCCCACCGTAGTCAAAGGCTACGCTCAATGTCATACGCTTGTTGTCTTTGGTCAGCTCCTGGGCATTGGAGACGGCTTCTTTAAGGTCGGCGCCTAGGCGGTCGGTGCGACCCAGGTGAATTATGCGAACTCCGCGCTCATGGAGAGCCTGGGCCTCCTCCTCAATGACTTCACGGAGTATCGCCATGATCCCCGAAACTTCATCCTGGGGCCTGTTCCAGTTCTCGGTGGAGAAGGCGTAAATAGTGACGTACTCGACAGCATGCTCGCCCATAAAGTCCAGGACGGAGCGGATCTTCTCAACACCGGCGCGATGCCCTTCAGCGCGAGGAAGACCACGCTCCGTGGCCCAGCGCCCGTTGCCGTCCATAATTATGGCAACATGGCGTGGCAGTTGAAGATTTTGGCGGGGTTCCTGGCTCATAGGATGGTTTTTGACTCGTGCCCTTTGGCCGGGGCTGGGTCTAGGAAGTGGCGGCAAAGGTGCTGAAATATCCTTAGTATTTTCCGACTAGACCGTCATCATCTCTTCAACCTTGGACTTCCAGAACTGGTCGATCTCGGTGATGTGGGTATCGGTGGTCTTTTGCAACTGGGTTTGGGCTCGTTGATTCTCGTCCTGGGAGATGTCCTTGTTCCGCTCCAGCGTTCTAAGCTTGTCCTGGGCATCGCGTCGGACGTTCCGGACCGCTACCTTGCCGTCTTCCACCGTTTTACCCAGGGACTTGACCAGCTCTTGGCGGCGTTCCTGGCTGAGAGGGGGCACAGGAATTCGGATAACCGACCCATCGTTGGAAGGGTTGAGACCCGTTGGTGACTTGATGATAGCCTTTTCGATCTCCTGGAGAGATTGGCGGTCCCAGGGTTGAATTAGGATAAGCTGGGCATCGGGCGCTGAGATAGTGGCCATCTGGCCCAGGGGAGTAGGGGTACCGTAGTATTCAGCCGTAAGGTTTTCCACCAGGGATGGTGTGGCTCGTCCGGTGCGCACGGTTTGCAGCTCTCGCTTTAGGAATTCGATGGACATGGACATGCGGCGATCTGCATCTTTAAGGATATCTTCCGGAGTTGGAGCATCGTCAGATTTGCTGGCGGCCATTTCATCCTACCTCCGCAATGGTAGTTCCCACAGTGTCTCCCATTAGGATAGACACTATGTTACCAGGTTGGAGGATATCAAAAACGATGATGGGCAAGCCGTTGTCCATACAGAGAGATAGTGCCGTGTTATCCATCACGTCCAGGCGGCGGTTCAGGGCCTCCATGTAGTCCAGCCGCTCAAAGCGCTTGGCGTCGGAATGTTTGTTGGGGTCCGAGTCGTACACGCCGTCAACGTTGTTCTTGGCCATCAGCAGGACCTCGGCTCCAATCTCAATGGCTCTAAGGGCAGCCGCTGTGTCGGTGGTCATGTAGGGATTGCCTGTGCCTGCGGCAAACAGGACTACTCGGCCCTTCTCCAGGTGGCGGATGGCCCGCCGTCGGATGTAAGGTTCGGCTATGGATTGCATCTGGAGGGCCACTTGTATGCGGGTCATTATCTGGTGCTTCTCCAGGGCGTCTTGGAGGGCCAGCGAGTTTATGACGGTAGCTAACATTCCCGCGTAATCTGCCGTGGCCCTATCCATTCCCTGCTCGGCTGCCTGGGCACCTCGCCAGATGTTTCCCCCGCCTATGACAGCGGCAATTTGAACACCTAGCTCATCAGCGGCTTTGATCTGGCTGGCGATGTAGCTGGTTGCCTCAGGGTCAATACCAAATTTGGCTTTCCCAACAAGGGATTCCCCACTGAGCTTAAGGAGCGCCCTTCGATAAACGGACTTGTTCATCGGGGCTGGCTACTCGCCTATGGCAAAGCGGGCAAAGCGGTTGACCCGGATATTCTCGCCGACCTTACTGATCGCCTCTTGAACCACTTCTTGCACCCTGCGGCTGGGGTCTTTGATGAAGGTCTGCTTGAGTAAGCAAACCTCCTCTGGAGGGCGAGGCTCGTCCGGGTTCAAGTCTTCATCTCCAACGTAGAGAGGAGCCATCGCGGCCACCTGCATCGCCAGGTCATGGGCCAGGGATTTTAGTTCAGGAGTTCGAGCTACAAAGTCTGTCTCGCAGCCAACCTCTACCAAGGCGCCTATGCGGCTACCGCTGTGGATATAGGACTCTACTAATCCTTCCTTTGTTTCTCTACCTGATTTTTTCGCGGCGGCCGACAGGCCTGCGATTTTTAGAATGCCCTCCGCTTTGTCCAGGTCCCCCTCCGCTTCCTGTAAGGCCCGTTTGCAGGCCATAATGCCGGCGCCGGTTCTTTCGCGGAGGGTTTTTATAAGATCTACACTAGCCTCCAAGGGCGACTCCTGTTTCAGGTGTTAGTCCCCTGTGGGAAGGACTTCCATTACTTTTTCGCCTTCTTCGGCGGTAACATCCTCCGGCTCTTCTTCGCTGGCCTCGACTTGTCCCTCCTCTTTGTCTGCTTCCGCTTCTGCTTCCGCTTCCGCTTGCAGAGCCCTTTTTTCCTGAAGGCCCTTGAAAGCGCCGTCGGCGATCCTTGAGGTAATCAGACGGATGGAGCGAATTGCATCGTCGTTGGCGGGGATACAGTGGTCTATAAGGTCCGGGTCACAGTCGGAGTCGATGATGGAAATTAGGGTTATGCCCAGCTTTCGGGCTTCGGCAATGCAGATGTTCTCTTTGGGGATATCAACAACAAATAGGGCGGCAGGCAGGGTTTTCATGTTCCTGATGCCACCCAGGTACTTCTGTAGGCGCCTCAACCGCTCTTCCAGCTTGAGGGCCTCTTTCTTGATCATGGTGTCGAAGTAGCCCGACTCCTTGCGCCCCTCCAGCTCAATCATGTGGTCTACCCGCTTTCGAATGGTGGAGAAGTTCGTAAGAGTGCCCCCCAGCCACCTCTGGTTTACATAGGGCATCTCACAACGGGTAGCCTCTGAGGCGATGGCCTCCTGGGCTTGTTTCTTGGTGCCTACAAACAGTATCTCGCCTTGGTTGGCTACAATGTCTCTAGCGGCCTTTATCGCTTCTTCCAGATAGCGCAGGCTTTTTTGTAGGTCTATGATGTGAATGCCGTTTCTCTGAGTGAAAAGGAAGGGCTTCATTCGAGGGTTCCAGCGGCGCGTCTGGTGCCCAAAGTGTACTCCCGCCTCAAGGAGTGACTTCATCGTAATTGGCTCCGGCCCCGCTGGTTTTTGCTCGGTTTCTTGGACCATAAACCCTGCCTTTAGGTTCCTTTTAACTTTTCCTAAACTTTAGATAGATATGGAGGTTCGGAGTATAGCATAGCGGTACCTATTCAGCAACGACTTTGCACTCCTCGAAACCTTGCTTGGAGGGCCTCTTCACTACGTAGTTCTGACGCTGTCACCATGCTATACTCGGCCTGATTTTGGACCTTTGAACAGGAGGATTTGATGGCAAGCCGGACCTTTGATTTTACCGACCGCATCGCCAAGGGCATACCTTCTCCTCCGAAGGCTGGCTCAGCCGGGGGTAGGGTTAAGTACGACTTTACCACGGCCTTCCCCGATCCAGACTCCTTTCCCGCCGATGGGCTCCTGGAGGCGCTAGGCCAGGCTCTGAAGGCTGAGGGAAAGGATCTGGTTTACTACCCCCATCCCCAGGGGCATCCGGTGATGCGGGAGTTCCTTGCCGAAAAGTTGGCCCGAGAGCGAGGGATGAAGGTCAGTCCGGACCAGATTATTCTCACCACCGGGTCCGGCCAGGCGGTGGCCAGATACGTGGAGCTCTTGACGGACCCTGGTGACACTATCCTCCTGGAGAAGTTCAGCTACTCCGGTACCATGGGTATCATGCGACGTCACGGCGCCAAGCTGGTGGGCATGGAGATGGACTCGGAAGGCATTCTTCCTGAAGCCCTGGATGAAACCCTTAACGACCTGGAGGCCAAGGGCGTAAGGGCCAAGTTTATCTACACTATCCCCACATTTCAGAACCCTACCGGCGCCGATATGGGACTGCAGCGCCGCCAGGATGTTCTGGCCGTGTCCCAGAAACACGGCGTTCCCATCTTTGAGGATGACTGCTACGCTGACCTGAGGTTTGCCGGGGAGAGCCTTCCCGCCATCCAGTCCTTGGACGACGAGGGATCGGTTCTCTACTGCGGCTCCTTCTCCAAGATTGTGGCCCCCGGCATGCGGCTGGGCTTTATGGCGGCCCCACAGCCCGTCATCGAGTCGGTGAAAGCCATTCACCTGGGGGCGACTCCCAGCCAGTTCTCCGTCCTGGCGACCCTGTACTATCTGAGAGACCATCTGGATGAGCATGTACAGGAGCTGCGGGACATCTTCCGCGCCAAAAAGGATACCGCCGTTGCCGCCGTAGGGGAGCATATGGGCTCCAGGGTGGAGTGCAGTAATCCCGATGGCGGCCTCTACCTTTGGGTCAAGCTCCCCGAGGGGGCCAACACCGCCGCCGTGCTCTCCAAGGCCAGAGAGCGTCAGATGGGCTACGGCCCAGGGACCAACTTCTCCCCTGGTCAGGACGCCTACAACTACTTAAGGCTATGTTACGGTCACCTAACCCACGAGACGATTCGCGAGGGTATCGCGCGCATAGCAAGGTTCTTTGAGGAGGAGGGGCTGCTGAAGTAGATAGCCCCTTTCGGATTGGTATGTCACACAGGTCTCCCCTCTATCAATTGTGAGAGACCTTTTCTCTTCTGCCTAAGGCCCTGAGGGATGGTGGCAGTTTAACATAACGGCTAACCATGGCCATATCTAAGGAAAGCCGATTCTTTGGTACAGGGTTGGAGTTTATATGATAGGCTGAATCCGAATTCGCAACCGGATACGTACAGTAGCTTGTGATGCATGTCCTAAGCGTGAAATTGCGATTGTCGGTACTGGCTTTAAGCCTGACTCTGGTCACTTCACTGCTAGCTGCCTGCGGCGGTACGGAAGCGACACCTACGAACGTTATTGCATCTTCAACAACCCCTGCGCCGACTGCTACCGCTACGACGGTTGGTTCACCAGATCAGTTCATTGGTGACCCCACCTCAACGCCACCGGCTTCACAGCCGACGATCGGCCCAATTTCCACCTCGGCAGCCTCGCAACAGGCAGATGGTCCCACTCATACTCCAGCCGATGTGCCAACACCGACTCCGACGGATGGTGTGTCACCTCCTTTGGCAACGCTCAACCCCCCGGGTCTAACCACCACCCCTACATCTACGGTGGTCTCGGTGGAGGTGGGTTATAAAGTGGGTCAGCGGGCGCCAGATTTCTTGGTCACAGCCGTAAATGGACAGGAGTTTTCTCTGGCCAGCTTTCAGGGCCGTCCTGTGATTCTCTACTTCTTCGCCACCTGGTGACCGGTCTGTCGCGCCGAGTTGCGGCGCTTAAAGGAGATCTACCCCGACTACGCTGACCAGGTGGCCTTTCTTGGAGTGG
>JAPULR010000158.1 GCA_027294635.1 Chloroflexota bacterium
CTGGTCTTCGGTGCACTAAGGGGACGGCGCATCATCTGGATTACCCTTCGTCCGCCTGAATACCGGGCCGTCCAGGACCGAGATTCCCTTTTTGGACGCCAGTTTGGCCGCATTCGGGACGTGGTCCAGGGACCCGATGGATACCTCTATTTCGCCACTAACAACCTAGACGGCCGCGGAACCCCGGGGGAGGGGGATGATTTGATTCTTCGCATAGTTCCTGTCAGAGGCTCTCTGAGCTACCTCCCTCAAAGTCAAGTTGACAGGGGCTAATTAAGCTGAAGGGAGTAACCTTTCGGTTGACGCAAGTTTCGGAGCTATGCTCTCATACTCCATGCGAATTCAGCCGGGCTGCTCAAATAGTATGCGAACGCTAGGACTGCGCAGTTTGGGGTCTTACTTTTTGAGCATCAAACGTTTGCCTACGCACTGAAGTGATATCACAGCAAGAATCGTCTGAGGAGTGTCATAGAGAGAGAAGGGGGGGGCAGACCTTAACCGGCCCCCTTTATTTGCCGCCAACTTGCCGCCATACTGTCGGTGACTCAACATGATGGAATGGGACTATAGGCACGAAGTACTGGGTAGCGGGAAAACTAGACGAAACGTAATTAGACACAAAGGGATGGGATGACATGATGACCCTCGAATCCCATCTTCCGCTCCACTTTTTTGCCCTGTTCCCGAGGTCAGAATCAGCCTGTAGTGTGTTGATGCCCATCGACCACGTAACTAGAGTATGTGTAGGAAATTCCTAGCTCTCTGGCCATTTTCAGTAATGATTCTTGTCTCCTTTTGACCTGAAATTTATAGTGTCTCGAAAGCCCGTTAGGTCTTGCCCACAGGAAACTCATGACATCCCATTGCCGAGATGGGTAGCTTACAGTCCACCCTCGAGACTACGGAGCGCAAAAGGCGCATATTAGGTTTATGTGAGGAGCAACGGCTCACGTGGTATACTCGCTCCAGCTTTGGCTACAGCAGGAGGGAATTGATGCCACTGCTTTTGACGGACAGTGACGTTAACCAGGTAATGACGATGCAGGACTGTGTCGGAGTCATGGAGGACATGCTCGACCAAGCCCAGCGCGGTATGGTCTGGTTTCAGCCCCGTACCCACATCCGCACGCCCGTGGGCTACCATCACATAATGCCCGGGGCAGTACTGGGCAGTGGAGTGGTTGGGGTGAAAATATACACCGCCAGGTTTCCCGCGGGTTCCCGCTTCCTCACCGTCCTTCACGACAGCGAAACCGGGGACCTATTGGCACTGTTGCAGGGCGGCCGCTGCTCCCAGCTGCGAACCGGAGCCCTCAGCGGGGTTGCCAGCAAATACATGGCCCGACAAGATGCAGCCACGGTGGGCATCATCGGCTCCGGTGTCCAGGCCAGGACTCAGCTCGAGGGCACGTGCGCCGTTCGCAACATCCGCTCCATAAGGACCTTCGACATCGTTCACGAAAAGTCCAAGCAGTTCTCCGCCGAGATGTCTGAGCTTCTTAATGTAGAGGTCACCCCGGCGGAGAGTGCAGAGGCCTGTGTGAAGGGCGCCGATATCGTAATTACCATGACCACCTCTCCCAAGCCTGTCCTCCTGGGTGAATGGTTGGAGCCGGGTATGCATCTAAGCATAATGGGGTCCAACCATTGGACCCGTCGAGAGGTGGACAACGAGGTGATCAGTCGGGCCGATTCTATAGTGGTGGATAACATTGAAGAGGCCAAGAGGTATTCCGGCGATCTGCTTTTTACCATAGACCAGGGTCTCGTCCGCTGGGAACAGGTCCACGAGCTGGTGTCGGTAGTGGCGGGCCAGGTGCCTGGACGACCCTCGGAAGACAGTATCACCCTATTCAAGTCCCACGGCATCGGGATAAGTGACGTAGCGGCGGCGGCCTATGTCTACCGCAAGGCTAAGGAGAAGGGCCTCGGCGTGGAGCTGCCCCTTAACCCCTAAGCTCTCGGCTTAAATTTGTGCCGCAAGACCATCCAAAAAATGAAGAGCCCGTCGGTTTAGAAATCAAGAGGCCGACAGAACCATAAACGGTAATTTTTAAAGGGACGATTCGTGAACAAAGTCCAGAACCAAGAAGGCCAACGGCCATCATCTGCTCTTGCTCCTCCTCCTATAAACCCTTCCTTTGCAGATTCGCTGGACGATCTTGTAGCCCTGGCAAAACAGGGACAGCGATCTGATAGCCCTCTTTTTAATCCACCTGATGAGTGGCTGATCAACCACATCCGGATCTTTCAGGACCTTCCACAGGGGGAGCGGGACCAGGTTCTAAAAGAGGTCTCGCAGGTCACTAAGCAAGCCGAAGAAGCCAACGCCGAAGGGAAAGCCGCCTCTAAGGTGTGGCCCGAGACGGTGGTTCGGCTGGACAACGGAGGTCTGGCCTTCTTCAGCCAGTTGGGCGTGGCCCGGCGGCCCGATCTTACCCAGTATTTCATCGATGGCTTCTCAAAGAATCGGGATGCCCTGGCCTTCAGCGAGGCCAACCAGGCTCTGTTTGCCGAGGTCTTCACATATGTCACGAAGGAAATGAAGCGACTTTTCGAGCTGGGCGAGGGCATCGTTCAAACCGACAGACGGATTTGTGATGCGCCGGGGCGTTCCTTCCATGCCCGCCAGCTACTGTTTGGCGCTCGCTATCTTCAGTTACCACTGATGTGGCGTCAGCTTACATTCGACCTTCCGGAGGACGAACGCCGCGGAGAACCCGACATTCTGGAGGTGTCGATTCCCTGCTGGCTTGAAGACCTGGGCTTGCCCCTGGACCTAAAGGAACGCGTCAAAGAGGCTAGCCTAACCCAGTTGGTCTTCAAGGCTCCAACTAAGGGTCTATCCCTTCATCTGGGTTTTGATTACATGGGCGAGCATAAAATGGGGCCGCTCTCCATTGCTATGTTCAAGGTCAAGGAGGCCAAGGGTCTGGCAATCCAGGCAGCCCTGAGTATGGTGCGGATAAGGTCTCTGGACGGAAACCTGACCAATTCGGCTCTGGTAACCCTGGGACCCTCACTCCACGGCAAGAGCACCCTTACCATCATGATCGAGCTGGCCGATAGCGACCTGGCTGGGCTCCTTGGGCTCAGCCGAGACCCCCAAGAGGGTGTCTATCCTATGAACGACGACATTGTGCTCCTCCAGCGGCTGCCAGAGACCGTTGAGACCGTCCGTAATGGGAAACACGTCGAGATATCTTACGGCTTAGACGGAACGGAGAACAACTTGTATGCCGTGCCCTTTGGCCTGACTCGTGAGGACGACCCCATCACCTACGACGTTCTGCGTGGAACCAGGGAATCTCCAAATCCCCTGGAGCTGTTAGAGAACGTGCCCGTCGATATCGAGAGCTCCAAGCCCAAGTATGACGAGAACCCCGTTCGGAATATGCGAATGATCCTTTCCCGCCGGCGGCTCCTGGCTCGGAAGGGGGTCCAGCATGTGCTGGAGGCCATCACGGATGGCCAGCTACACGACTCTGTCCACGTTCCTTTAGAGCACACCGACCGGATTTTCTGGCAGGCGGTGATGCGCCAGAATACGGTCATCGCGCCCCTGAGAAGGCTAACCCTTGTACAGTACATCAGGGTGCTGATGTACGGCGAGGCCGTTCAGATGGGGGCTGCCACCGGCGCAATAGGCAGGCCATACGTGGAGTACTTCTCCGACCCGTTCATTATTGGGCTGGAGGATGATAATGCCAACATGATGTACAGCGTATTGCAAGGGATGGCTCGTGGTGGGCTGCCACAGTACTATTATGTGTTCAACACCGGTGGTGTGGGTGCTGAGACTAATGAGGAAGCAACCGGCCCAAGATACAAAAAGATTCCTAGAGAGCTGACCCTTATGCTGCAAGAGGCCGTGCTCCGAGGAGCGGTGAAGTTTGAACATGACTCCGCCCTTGGCTCGGACGTTGCGGTAGCCGTTGTGAATGCACAGGGTGAAGAGGTCTTAGACCTCAGGACTCAGTGGTTGCCCAGAGAGATATATGGTGAGGCCGAATACACCAGGCGAATCGAAAAACTGAGGCGAAGGCGATACTATGGCCGAGACGCCAAGGACAAGGCCGGCATTCTTCGCTACACCAAGGTTATCGATTCCCTAATAGACCTGGAGGACATCCCGGCCCCGGCCAACGAGCGGGAGCTGGCCTGGCTGCTATCCTTCTGCTGGCACGTTGACCAAGCTTACGGCTCCTTGTCGGAACTGGCCGCGCACTGTAGTGAAGGTCGGCTCCCCAACCCCGATGTGCGGTCGGCCCTAGGACGGAAATACCAGGCTGGGTTGGCCCAGGGCCTTCAGTTGACGCCGGAGACCCGGAACTTCTTGAGCGATCTAGGGATCGCTGAAGATTGACGGAGAAGACTGGTGTACAGGTGAAAGGTCTGGGAGTTGACCAGGACCTTCACCCAGGGTAACGCCCACGCGGCCCAGACCCCTAGACATGAGGTGTTTACATGGCTGATCTTCCGCCCATTTCAGACGAGACCCTGGAGGTTCTCCGCGAGATTCCAACTCAAACCCTCATCGACGGCCTGTGGGTCAAGGGCTGGCCGATGACCTTCATTGAAGGGGCGGGGCCTTTGCAGCTTGGACAGAAAATGGCGGGTCGGGCTGTGACCCTCCGCTTTGTTCCCCACCGGCCGGACCTGGCCGCGGACAAGCCCAAGGGGGAGCAGTCCGCGGAGTACGTTGCTATCGAGCTGTGCGGCCCCGGCGAGATCCTGGTGGTGGACGCCATGGGTTGGCAGTACAGCTCCGTTGGGGGCGACATCAAGTTTCTGCGCCTCAAGCAGCGAGAGGTTGGAGGGCTGGTGACGGATGGGGCCGTTCGGGATAGCAAGGCCCTCAAAGAGTACGGGTTCCCCGTTTACTCTGCCCACAGCACGGCGAAGCAGGGGCCAGCCGAGTTCTGGCCCTGGCAGGTGAACGACGCCATCCAGTGCGGCGGCGTGCTGGTGCGCCCCGGTGACGCCGTAGTAGGCGACGACGATGGCGCCGTGGTGGTGCCCCGGAGCATGGTGGACGAGGTCATCTCCATCGCCCATGAGCGGGAGGCGGTGGAAGCCGTCATCAAGGCCCAGCTAGAGGTAGAGCGTTGCTCGCCGGGGAAGTACTATCCCTTCAACGACCGCACCTGGAAGCTGTACGAGGAGAAAACCGGCAAAAAGCCCAAAAGTTAGACTGAACTTTTATGTCTATGTCCGTCTCTCCAATTGGAGGTTTACTTATCTAAGCCCCGGCTCCTTGCCCAGCGTCCCATCTTTGAGACCTCGACAACCGGGTAGTCGATCTTAGGCAGGGGGCCTCTTCTCGTACAGCCTGGCGTGCTGCTGGTAGGCATAAGCCGCGCGCAGCACAGTAGGCTCGTCAAAGGGCTTGCCCGCCAGTTGTAACCCTATGGGTAGGCCTGCCTGAGTAAATCCGCAGGGTACTGATATAGCTGGCATCCCCGTCTCGTTGAAGGGCGCGGTGAAGCTTGGGCCATGCAACCACGAACCGGGCTTGAACTCTTCCAGGGTCACCGGCGGATTGTTCGAGGTTGGCATGCCGATGAGGTCTACGCGTTGCAGGACCTGGTCAAACTCTCGTTTGATACTGCTACGGACTCGCTGAGCCTGGACGTAGTCGCTGGCGGTTAACAGGCCGCCCATGTACAACCTGCTGATAAAGGCCTCGCCGTAGTTCTGGGGCTGCGACTTGAGGTTGGGCAAATGGTAGGTGAAGGCCTCGCTCAGCAGAATTACATTGTTGGCTACGGGCACGTATTCCAGGCTGGGAATGCTCACCTCCTCCACTCGAGCGCCCAGCCCTTCTAGGTCTCGAAGCGCCTTATCTACGGCTGCGATGGTCTCCGAATCTATGTCAGCCTCGCTGTTAAAGCAGTAGGCTTTAGGCACGCCGATAACAAGTCCCTTAACGTCTTCCTTGAGGGCAGCAGCATAGTCCGGGACAGGTGTTTGGCTGGTGGACGGGTCCTTAGCATCGTAGCCGGCAATGGCCTGGAGCATAAGGGCGGCGTCTTCCACCGTCCGGGTCATGGGACCACAGTGGTCCAGAGACCAGCTAAGGGGGAGTACGCCGTAGCGACTTACGCGGCCATAAGTGGGCTTGAGACCTACGATACCGCAATATGAAGCGGGGCCTCGGATGGAGCCTCCCGTGTCGGAGCCAAGGGAGCCCATGGCAAGCCCGGCGGCCACGGCAGCGCCGGAGCCGCTGCTGGACCCTGAGGTTACGTAGTCCACGTTCCAGGGGTTACGAGCCTGCTCAAAGAGGCTGGTCTCGGGCCCTCCCATGGCGAATTCAAACATGGCCAGCTTGCCCAGAAGGATTGAGCCTGCTTCAGCAAGTCGCCGGATGACGGTGGCGTCCTCTTTGGGCACCCGGTGCTCATTGACCTTGGACTGACCAGTGGTCCTAACCCCTTTAGTGTCGTACAGGTCCTTGTGAGCCATAGGAATGCCGTGGAGGGGACCTCTATACCGGCCCTGCTGTATCTCGGCCTCGGCGGCTTTCGCTTGGGCCAGGGCTTCGTCAGCCAGGAGGGTGACATAGGTCTTGAGCTTACCGTCCACCGCCTCTATACGTTCCAGTAAAGCCCGCGTCAGGTCAACGGGGGATAGCTCCCTGGCTTTTATCAGGCGGCCCGCCTCTCTGATGGTCAAGTAGTACAGCTCTGTGCTGGTCTGTGTCATGGCGACCCCTCCTCCCCCGGGTGCTCACCAGGGTAAAAAATACCCGCAACCTCCTCGTTTTCCACGTCAACGGAGTAAAGAAGCTCCAGGCGGGAGCGGTACTCCTCAAAGGTCTTGGCTAGGCTCTCCAGGCGCTCCTGGGACACCTCTAGCCCCGACCGTCCCAAAAGGATTCTTATCTGCTCAGCGTTTTTCGGTTCCACCCTTTCCTCCAATGGACCGTCTGTTTGAGGTGACATTCCAACGACGGCAAGTATATGGGCCCCTCGTTGCCGTGACAAGGAAAAAACCGTGAGCCAGTCTGACGTTTCATTACACGGCGAGATTCTTCGCCCCGATTTGTCGGGTGATGAATGATGAAAGGTCCGGCATCCGTACGATCTTGCCGGAGTGTTCTCTTATGAGCCCTTGAAGAGGAGCGGACAAGAGGCCTTAGGGGTTGTGACTGTCTGGTAAATAGGCGCTCTCAGTCCCTGCCAGGGGACTCTACCCCTTGACCATGCCGATAACGTTTCCGTCGGGGTCGGCAAATAGGGCCATGGTGACCATGTCAGGGATCTCGGTAGGGGGCATGATGGTCTTCCCTCCCATGCTCGCCACCTTGTCAAGATAGGCCTGGAGGTCGTCTACCTGGACATAGACAGCGACGCGGGGAGAATCAGGGGTTTGGGCCACGCCGCCGTTGATACCCCCCTCGGCGTGGGTGTCTACCATACCGTAGCTCATCGGATTGTTGGTATCTATGTGCCACCCAAAGAGTTGGCTGTAGAAATCCTGGGACTTTTTCCCGTCTTTGCCAAGAATCTCAAAGTGCACCACTGGATTAGGCATGTACTTGTTACCTCCTAGCTTTAATTTGTGGAATCCTATAGCTGGATACAGTTATAGCCTCAACCGATTCGTGTCACCGCTTTTGGTCGCTATTATCACCCTGGGCCCAGGGGTCCGGACCTGGGTCTCCACCGGCCGCCGCTACGACTAGGCGGGCCATGTAGTGCTCCCACCCCATGGCGTGCAGATCACGAAGGTCACCCTTCAGACCGGAGTGGCGCAGGCGGACTATGGTGCTGTCGCCATCGGGAGTTAGGGTCACTTCAACGGTGCTTGATCCTGGCGGCAGGGGGTGGCCCGCTCCCTCCCAGCCCCAGGTGAATACTACCCTGCTATAGGGCACTACCTCCAGATACTCCCCCTGTGCAATATCTTTGCCGTTCATGTTGACACGGTAGATGCCACCGGGCTTTGGATCCAAGGTTATATCGATCCCCTGCCACCGCTTCATCTTTTCAGGGTCGGTGAAGAAAGGGAAGATAGTCTCAGGCCTAGCCGCTATGCGGACCTCCTGCTGGACTACGTCAGTCTCCTGGGGTGCCGTCATCCTTTGGCCTCCGTTCTTCAACTTCCGCCACCCGGGCCAGGACTTGGAGACGGTCCGCCCAGAACTCCTCCAGGTAGGCCTTAAGCTCCTCCAGACCTTCGGGCCGCGCCCTGTAGAAGCGGCGGGTTCCCTCCATGCGATAGGTAACTAGGCCCGCGGCCGTGAGCACACTCAAATGCTGGGAGATGGCGGGACGGGTCACCTTGAACCCGGAAGCTATCTCCCCCGCGGAAAGCTCTCTGGTCTGAATAAGGTGAAGTATCTGCCGTCGGTTTGGTTCGGCAATGGCGCGTAGTGCCTGGTCAAGCATGGGGCCAATATAGCATAGCCTTACGTAAGTGTCAACTTACGTATAAGTGATGAGAAGGACGCTGTTCCCATGAGTATGAGCCTTAAAAAGGGTTGACAATAGACTACGATTTATGATAAAACGAACGCTCCTTCTTTTTAAGGATAAAAAATGCCAAAGGTTACAGAAGAGCACCTGGAGGCGAGGCGACAGCAGATTTTGAGCGCCGCCTTTGCCTGCTTCTCTCGAGAAGGCTTTCATCAGACCACGATGAAGGATATCTGCAATGAGGTTGGCCTCAGCCCGGGCGCCGTGTATCGCTACTTTGACAGCAAAGAAGAGATCATCGAGGCCAGTTGTGGGGAGTGCCAGCAGCAGCCATTAGCGTTGATACAGTCCGCTAAAGAGCAAGGCGGAACCTTTGAAGTGCTGGACCAGTTGTTTGACTTCGCCTTTGGCATGTTTGATGCTCCCGATACTCAGACCGCCGTTCGAGTACACACGCAGCT
>JAPULR010000159.1 GCA_027294635.1 Chloroflexota bacterium
ATTGCGCAGGGGTAGGGCCAGGACGCTGGTCCCAAACTTGAGGGTCTCGGAATAGGCGGCCACCATGGATAGGGCCACGATGGGTTCCAGGGGGAATCTGCCTCCAACCACCCGGTCGCTGAGCCAGAGAGAGTCGTAGCCATACCGGTCGCCCAAGATCACCAGGTCGCGGAGCAGGTCCTGTCCTTCAGCCTCCGATGGGAAAGGACCCGGCGCAAATCCGATTCGGACTTTCATCGGCTATTCTAGTTCCACGGATTGACACACAAACGGTAGATAATATAGCTCCGACTGGTGGGGAAGTCAGAGGTAAGCGGCCTATTCGAGTATAAGGGGCAATAAGGGCTAGCCTAGCTCTGGGGCTTAGGCTTGTCCTTAGGTTCAGGATCTGTACATCCGCAGGTCTGGCACATGGGACACCTCTGTGAAGGGATAGGGGTGTAAGTATAGCAGGGGTCACTCCATGGGGAAAGCAAAGGCTCGACCTGGAGATAAGGCATCCTGCTAGTAGCCTCTGAAAAGGCGCCTAGGGTCCAGCCTCCGGAGAACCAGCCTTAGGAGAGCCCAGCGGAGGGACTTCCATGACCTCCGAAGGGTTGCAGTCTGGGAAGTATCCAGGATTTTGTTCCTACTGTAGCGGCTAACTTCGTAGCCGTTTACCACCTGGCCAATTGAACCAGAGTGGCCGGGTAGGTGATAAGCCAGCCTTGAGCCATATTCGGCGGGTGTGTAGTGGGACTGTCGCGCTATGCCACCCAATCGGGCCAGCAGGCTCATGGAGGAGTAGACTACTGCTGGAGCGCCTAACCGGGCAGTAAGATATCTAAGGTAGAGGTTGGTTCCCAGGATGGCCGCCACCGCCAGGCCTAGTAGGGAGCCCAGCCAGATGAAGAAGCCGGAGGTCCCACCGGAGTCACCACCAACGTCAGCGAGCACCTCATCCAGATTCTTGTCAAGGTCACTCAGGAAAATATCGTCTTGATCCAACCCTGGCTCCAGCTCCTCTTCGCACTCGAATTCCGCTCCAAAACACTCCTCCAAAATACTTGGGTCAAATGGAGGGGTGTCTTGCCTTTGGAACCCCAGGTTTTCCAGGCTGGGCTGGACACCTGCGGGCGTTGGCTCAAACTCGACCCATCCGTACTCGGGAAAATAGACCTCGGGCCAGGCATGGTAGTGCTTGGCTCGGACCACCCAGGCCTTCCGCTGGCTGTCCCAGTCTCCCGGGGCAAAGCCCACTACCAGCCGGGCCGGAATATCCAGGGACCGCAGCATTGTGATCATGGCCGAAGCGAAGTAGTTGCAGAAGCCTACGCGCTGTACCGTGATGAACCACTCCACTGGGTCGACACCGGGCGGCGGAGGAACTACGTCGGTGCTGTAGGGCAGGGTGTGCAGGTAGTTTTCTATGCTCATGGCAACGTCGTAGGTGCTGTCATGGCCTTCGGCTAGCTCCAGGGCCAGGTCTTTTACTGGCTGGGAAAAATCAGGAGGGAGCTGTAGATAGCGGTCGGTAACCCAGGTGGGGTATTTCAGCCCCTCACCGACCGAAGTGCCGGTCGTTCGGCTGGCCTCTCGTAGTACCAGGGGATTTGCCGTAGACACAGAACCAACGGTGGTGTAGCTGCGGGGCGGGCCCTGCCTCTTGGGAAACAGCAGAGCTGTTGAGGGTCTTTCGCTACTGTCTATCCTTTCCACGGTTAAAGAGCCTTCCAGGGGCTGGTCCGCATCGGAAGGAGGTTCGAGAAGTTTGAGGCCCAGGGAGCTAAGGTCGTCTTCAAGCTCAGTGATGTCTAGGTCTAAACCCTGTTCCTCCACCAGCCCGTTACGAAAATCCCAGATGTCCGGTGGAAGGTAGGTATCCTGCTCGTCGGTGAGGTCCAGGTTAAAGGCGGGGATAGGCGAAGATTCCAGAAAGCTGGAGATGCTAGATCTAAGAGGGATCCCCGCCGAGGCTATGTGGGTATTGGTAGAGAGAAGGCGGACCTTTATCTTTACCTCTTCCCGCTCTCTTAGGCTGTCGGGTTTGGTCCCGATGTATTCACTGGTGAAATCGGTTCGAGGCGCTTTAGGAACGCGGGTCCAACCCACACGGCTGTAAGACTCATAGACCCTTAGCCGCCACTTCCGAGGCTCGGTGGCGGTGACCCGCATTATAATGTCATCGCTTTGCGCAATGGGGCCGGTGAAGGGAAGGACGGGGTGGAGGTTGAACTGGGGCCACTCCTTACGGTTAGGGATCTTTTCGAAGAAGTCAGCGGTGTTTTCCCAGAACGCGTATAGAGGCTCTTCCAGCTTGTTGGTCGCCGCGGGGCGGATGGCCTCATCGGGGGTGGGTGCGGGCCAGCTGAAGGCAACGGCTCCA
The DNA here is from genome assembly GCA_027294635.1 of Chloroflexota bacterium. Taxonomy (GTDB): domain Bacteria; phylum Chloroflexota; class Dehalococcoidia; order Lucifugimonadales; genus JAPULR01. The sequence continues at coordinate 2,366 of JAPULR010000159.1, forward strand.
CCCATCAGCGCAAGGCCCGCCACCAAGGGCGCCAGCCTGGGCGCTAGATTTTGCCTCCTTCCTCCCCACCTCTGTAAATGAAAGTGGGCCACCGCGGGCGCCGAGGCGAGCAGGAATAGGGGTAGCCGCAGGAAGTAGTCCGAGGTAAGAAAGCTGAGACTTATCAGCAGTACCAGAAGCCCAGGCAGGACTATGAGGGCGGGGGAGGGTCCTCGATACGCCAGCCACAGGGTGGCGTGAGCTGTAAACCAGGCGATCGCCAGGACGAATAGTCCCAGGATGATAGGAGCGCCACCCGACAGGCGCGAAAGGCCCAGGGCCAGGGTCAATAAAACCCCGGTGGCGATTACAACAAGGTAGCCGACTCTTCTTGGGTGCTTTCGCCGGGCCAGGTAGTGGCCCAGTACCAGGGCCAGAACGATGGGAATTATCAGCGGGGACAGGTTTTTAATCCACCGGGCGCTCTCGATAATGTTAAAAGCGGCGTACAAGGAGAGGGCCAGAAGAGCAAGGCCAATTATCTCATTGAGTGTAGGAAACCCTCCCGATGGCTCGGGTTCTTGGTAAAGGCTGGTTCCTAGGTATTCCTGGGTTTTCACGATGTTTATATAGATGTCTTTAGTAAACTAGGCGATCCATTACGTTGGCCAGGGAATGGGCAAGATGATCTCCGCGGCGTATGATGTGGGCGTCGCTGATCACGACTCTCTTCTCGCCCTTTGACCCCTCTCTGCTGGGGTGGCCTTCAAAGCTGGCAGAGTCCAGAAACACGGGTACGACGCTTATTCCCCGGCGGTACAGGAATTGGGAGATAGTGGTTTGGCTCTGGGTTGGGCCGGGCGCTACAACCACGGCGACGCTTCCTGGAGCGAGCCCGATACTTTCTTTGACCATTAAGGTCGGCAACGCAATGTTGCCCTCGGCTTTTACAAGGGCGAGGGCTTTCAGGATGTCCCATAGGTGGTCCATCTCCCGCTTTGGAGGAATGTTATGCAGGTTGTCTCCCTGGGTCACCAGCCCTACCTGCTGCCCCGCCTCAATCAAGCTCTTGGCCAGTGACGCCGCAATGGTGACTCCATATTCCTCCGTGCTCTCCAACCCGGTGCCGGCTTGGGTGGAGGCCTGAAGGTCAAGGAAGATCCACACCTCACTGTGGCCGCCGCTATCGAACTCCTTGCTCATGAGCCGGTCCGTTTTTGCGGTGGAGGGCCAGTGGATGTGACTCAAGCTGTCTCCGGGACGATATTCTCGGACCCTTGAGGCCAATGTGCTGGCGCTAATCATCAGGCTTGCGTCTCCGATATCTCCAAGGGACGCAGCTCCTATGGACAGACCAGATGAGAGTGGTACAACGTTGGGGTATACCATGATGGTATGAGGGTCGCCGACCTGTCGGCTCAACCTCACCAGGCCCAGGGGGTCGCTGGCCGTAATGGTGAGAGAGCCGATGACGTTGATACCACGGTGGTGGTCGCGCACTAGAGTTGTCCATTCGGTCGACGCTCTGGGCTGGAGATTCAGGACCTGTTCGTCTCGTTCGGCCAGCCGGTCCGAGAGCTTGAACCTTAGAGCGATGCGAGGAAGCCCCAGTTTCTCCCGCACTGTTATTTTTAGCTGCAGAGGATGTCCAACTTGAGGTCGGTTGCTTAGGCTCTCAACCCATACCTCCAGGCCTCGAGTTTGGAGCCAGGCCCATAGATAAGCCAGGATGGAAACCAGGGCTACGAAGTATAGAAGGAAATAAAGGGGGCGAAACCCGGTGATCAACGCCAGCCCAAGCAGTACTAGGATGGGTATTCCTAAGGCTAGCTGCCGCACTACTTGATCTCCTTAGAGAGTGAGGAGGAGGGCTCTTTCATGGGACCTTAGCCGCCAGGATGTCGTACCGTTGGAAAGGGGAACCTTTCCATGCCGGCGCCCCGCTCTACGGGGATAGACTCCAGGATGCTCTCAATAACCTGGTCTTCGGTGGCATCGGCCCTTCCTTCGGCGGTTAGGATCAAGCGATGTCCCAGGACGGCAGTGGCTACTGCCTTCACGTCGTCGGGCAGGGTGAAGTCACGACCTTCGAGGAGGGCATGGGCCTGGGCAAGGCTGACCAGGGCCAGGGAGGCCCTGGGTGAGGCCCCCAGGTGGACGGAAGGATTGTTGCGAGTCGCGTTTACCAGGGCTATTGCGTAGTTCGTTACCAACCTGTCCAAGAACACCTCTCGAAGGGCATTTTGTGCTAAGACTACCTCTTCAATTTCCACTACCTGGGTCAGATTTTGAATAGGATGGACCGGAAACTGGCGCTCAACGATGGCTGTCTCCTCATCAGCGGTGGGATAGGTCAGACGTACCCGTAGGAGGAACCGGTCAAGCTCGGTCTCAGGCAGGGGGAAGGTGCCGCCGTGCTCCGCGGGGTTCCTGGTGGCCAATAGCAGGAAGGGTTCTGGCATGGGATGAGTGACACCGTCCACTGTCACCTGGCGTTCCTCCATCGACTCCAGGAAAGCCGACTGGGTCCTGGGGGAAGCCCGGTTCACCTCATCCACCAACACCATGTTGGCCATTATTGGTCCCGGTCTAAAGTGAAACTCCCGGTCCCGCTGATCAAAGATATAGGTCCCTGTTATGTCGCTGGGCAGCAGGTCCGAGGTGCACTGGATCCGCTTGAAGGTGCCACCAACGGAGACGGCAATACTGCGAGCAAACATAGTCTTGCCAACGCCTGGAACGCCCTCAATGAGCACGTGTCCTCGGCATAGGAGAGCCATCACCCCAAGGCGTAGGATCTCTTCCTTGCCAACCATCACCTTCTTAATGTTGGCCGTTAGTCTTTCTGCAACGTCCCTGGCGTCATTTAACGAGAAATTTTCCACTGGGCCTCCCTCCATAGGCTTAGGATGGACAGCATATATCCAATGACTAGCTTAACTCAGGTTTTCATAATGACGCAATACGCCTCTATCGACAAGGTTGCCTCCATCAACTCGGATTGTTTGAGAAATAAGATGAAATTAAGGCACTCCAGGTGCAAAGATGGCATGATCAGTCTGGTCCCCTACGCCACGGCAATGGACGCAGGGTTCAGCATCCGTCTTATGGAGTCGTGTTTTTTTGGTTCCGCCGATTGCCTAGGGTATCCTGGGTCCTGAACTTCCCAGGCAAATTTAGGCCTTGGGAGGTTGCTATGCCAATGGCCCGTTTCAGGGTATCGAATTAAAAGGCAGGTGGCGTATCTGTCCCACCGCTGTTAAAATGAGCCACCGAAATCTTTGCCCTGGAGGTGGTATGTGGCCAGCGGCGTAGACCCAAACAAGGTTATCCTCACCGGAGAGAATCCCTTCATCCGCCTGTCCGAAAGCGAGGGTGGTGAATTTACGACTCGCAGCAGCTTCTGGCGGGTCCTCCTGTCGCCCGGCGGCCCGGGTCATGTCCTGTCCATCGAAAGCGAGCTGACCGACAACAAGCCCCGGATATATTCGGACAACATCGCCATGGCGCGCTGGCTCCAGGGGGCACTGGAGCAGTACATGCATCCGCCCTTTGGTGACCAGGGCCTCGAGGTCATCGAAGCCGAGTTTCAGAGCTCGGGAGACCTCCGTTCCTTCTGGATGGAGACGATTGTATCTCGGGATGACGAGATCACCATGACCTGGTATGACCTGGGAGAGCCTTTCGTGGCCCATTCGGAACCTGGAAGCCGCCCCACAATGCCCCACGGCGTCTATACCGTCCTCATCCCCGCCGCCGGCGCCCGGCTGGTTATCAACGAAGAGTCCGCCAGGGGCCGGCCCTTCCCCCAGGACAGGGGAGGCACCCCCAGCAGCACCTCTTGCCTGGCCTTCTCGGAGACCTGGCTAAGCGTCCGATAGTCAATCATTGGAGGTGGCCAATGGCCAACGGGGTAGACCCTAACAAGGTTATCCTCACTGGAGAGAATCCCTACGTTCGTCTCTCTCATACTCCTGACGGCGAGCTAACAACCCGCACCAGCTTGTGGAAGGTCATTCTATCTCCCGCAGGCCCCGGGAACGCCTTATTTATCATTAGTGAGCTTACAGGGAACCGGCCCCGGATATATTCGGACAACATTGCCATGGCCCGGTGGTTTCAGAGGAACATAGTGAACCACCAGTTCCAGCCCTTTGCCGACGAGGGCTTGGATGTCATCGAAGCCGAGTTCGAAGAGTACGGGGACGTGCGGTCCTTTTGGTCCGAGGCCATCGTATCCGGTGAAGATGACATAACCATGACCTGGTACGACATCGGCGAGCCCCACATCATAAATCCCCCTCCAAACAGCCGTCCGGGACGGCCCCATGGGGTCTACGCCTGCATGATACCCGCTGCCGGCGCTCGGCTGACCCTAAACGGTGTGGCAGCGTTGGGGAGGACCTATCTGGCGAGTGAGCACCCCAACACCGCCGCCATGTCCTCCCTGGCCTTCTCCGAGACCTGGCTTCTGGAGCGGTAACGCAAAATATGTAGGTTGCCAGGTGATCGGTTACGGAGGTAACGCGTTAAAGTTTTGCATTGAGATTGGCCATCGGCCCTTGAAGGAAGGCTCGCCCCGGGCGCTGGTAGAAATGGTGAAGCTGGCGGAGGCGGCCGGGGTAGACTCGGTCTGGGTCTCAGAGGAGCCTTTCCACTGGGATGCCTACGCCATCCTGGGCAGTCTGGCCACGCAGACCTCCCGCATACGGCTGGGACCGGGAGTAACAAGTCCTTATGTAAGGCCACCCCACCTTCAGGCCATGTCCGCAGCAACCCTGGACCGCCTGTCCCAGGGCCGAGCCTTCCTTGGCCTGGGACGCAGTCTTACCCAGTGGTACCAGCGCCTGCTGGGTATGGAGGTGGGCGATCCGGTGGCTGTAATGGAGGAGACCATTGGCCTGCTGCGCCAGTGGTGGCGAGAACCCTACGAGGCCGCCAGCCGCGGCCACTTTAACATCTCCGGGTTGAAGCGAGGGGTTGGGGGAGTTCAGTCCCATCTACCAATGTACGTTGCTGCCGCAGGGCCAAGGATGGTGCGGCTGGCGGCCCGACTGGCCGACGGTGTGGTCTTCACCTGGCCCAGCGCGCAATTCCTGGAACGCACCGTAGAAGCCATAAAAAAAGAAACAGCCGCGGCCGGCCGTGTCTTCAAGGATTTTACCGTTGTAGTGCGGACAGGACTGAAGGTAACCAGCGACCCTGAGTCAGCTTTAGAGGAGTTCAAAGACCAGATGGCGACCATTCACTCCATCCCTGGACTGGACAGCGCCCTGGTATCCTCCGATTACATCGTATCGCAAATCGTAGCCGCCCTCCGCGACGCTATGAAA
>JAPULR010000016.1 GCA_027294635.1 Chloroflexota bacterium
AGAGGAGTGTCCCAATGCTACTGGAGCTCACTCTCTACTGTACAAAGACGTTCTAAACCGAATTGAATTCGAGTCACCTGGAAGCAAGCAGCAGTTCCTACAGGGGTTTCTCGACAGATTTCGGCCTCTGCTCCAGGCCAATGACACCACTGAGCTCAGGGAGTGTGCCGTCTGCGGACAGGCCACAACCAGCGAAACATGCTCCTTCTGCCGAATGCGGGACAGGGCTAAAAGACATGTAGAGCCCGCCCCTATTAACCGCAACTTCTAGCCAACCGAGCTAGGGGCTAACCTTTCAAACAAGGCCTATGAACAAAAGGGCTACATCGCGTTTTAGCGGCAGCGGTTCTCAAGCTCACTAGATAACGATGTCAGAGGTCGGGTGATAAAAGTACTCTTCAAGTCATCCCACGAAGCGAAATTAGGGGTACCGACTGAGAGTAATAAGTCTAGTCGGGAGTTTAGAGGCTTAACCGAGGAAGGCTGCTAGCTTCCCTTTGCTCCGCTCTCGGGCTCTGTGCTGGTGGTAGCGGGCTGAGAACCAGCTTCTGTAGATTCAGCTTCAGCCGCACCGTTGGTGCTGACTGTCGCGGCGGGCCGAGTTGTTGCAGATGTAGCCTCTACGCTTCCACCGGTGCCATTGGCGCCGCCGGTATACAGGTGGCAAGCTACCTTATGCCCGGGGGCTGCCTCTAGCAACAGCGGTATCTCACCCTGGCACCTCTTCATTAGGGCTGGGTCTGCTAGGGCCACTGGACACCGTGGATGAAAGCTGCAACCGGAAGGCGGATTTATGGGTGATGGAACCTCACCAGGCAGTACAATCTCCTCCCTGACAATATCGGGGTGGGAGGGAAGGGCCGCCGAGAAGAGGGCCTTGGTGTAGGGGTGAAGGGGATGCTCGTAAAGCTCCTCAGTCTCGCTGTACTCCACAATTTTACCCAGGTACATCACCACCGTTTGGTGGGCCATATACCTCACGGTGGCCAGGTTGTGAGCCACCAGCAGATAAGCTACGTGGTACTGCTCCTGGAGGTCTTTAAGGAGGTTCATGATCTGGGCGCGTATGGACACGTCAAGGGCCGAGACAGGCTCGTCTAGGAGGATGAGCTTGGGGTAGGAGGCCAAACCGCTGGCCACGGCGATTCGCTGGCGCTGACCACCGCTAAACTCGTGGGGAAACAGGGAGCCCTGGGCTGGGTGGAGTCCAACCTGGTAAAGTAGCTCGTCTACCCGCTCCTTAGTTTCCTTACGGGTTACCCTCCGGTTAACCACCAGGGCTTCAGCAATAATGTCTCGGGTCCTCATTCGGGGACTCAGAGAAGACCATGGGTCCTGGAACACCGCCTGAACATTGGACCGGTACTCCTTTACGTCTTGGCCCTTCAGCTTGTGAACGTCCTTGCCATCTACTAGAACGCTGCCTTCGGTGGGATATTCCAGCCTCAGAATGGTCTTGGCTGTGGTGGTCTTACCACACCCAGATTCACCCACCAACCCCAGGGTTTCACCGTTCTTAATGGTGAAGCTGATGCCATCCACGGCCTTTACATAGCCGATGGTTTTCACCATTATGATGCCTTTGGTTACAGGGAAATACTTCTTAAGATTATCTACTTCGAGGAGGACGGGAGTGTCTCCCATGACGGATCTAGCCTCCAACATGCTGCTTTATGATGCTCATTCACCTCAAAATAAGGTGGGTATTCTTCTGCACATTTACTTTTAGCGTAACGACAACGAGACTCAAACCGACATCCCACAGGTAAATCATACAGGGCCGGCGGCTGTCCTTCAATCTGGTACAGCCTTTCTACCCTCTCCTCCACCTTGGGGACCGAGCCTATGAGGGCCTCAGTATAGGGATGGGATGGGTTGTTAAATATGTCTCTTACCGAACCCTCTTCCACAAAACGACCGGCATACATTACCGCCACGCGGTCACACATTCGGGCTACTATTCCGAAGTCGTGGGTGATGAATATGATGCTCAGGCCGGTCTCCGCCTGTATGTCCTTGAGCAGGCGAAGATACTGCAGTTGGATGGTAACGTCAAGGGCGGTGGTAGGCTCGTCCGCGATTATGACCATCGGTTCGCAGGCCATGGCTATGGCTCCCACCACCCGCTGCTTCATGCCTCCGCTCATCTGGTGGGGGAAGTCTTCCAGTCGGCGCTCCGGAGCGGCCACCCTCACCTTCCTCAGCGACTTCTCAGCCTCGTTTTTGAGATTCCCGTGCGATCCCTTCTTAAGGCCTAGGGTTTCAACAAGCTGGTTGCCTATGGTGTACACCGGGTTAAGGGAGGTCTGGGGGTCCTGGAGAATCATGGAGATTTTATGGCCCCGGATCTCCCGCATATCCCTCTCCGGCCTGCGCAGAATGTCCTCTCCGTCAAGAATGACCTCACCCTCTATTATGCGGGAAGCAGGCTTAGGATGGAGTCTCAACAGGGATAGGGAAGTCATGGTCTTGCCGCAGCCAGACTCCCCCACGATTCCCAGTGTTTCACCCTCCCTGAGGGTGAAACTAATCCCGTCAACCGCTTTCACTGTTCCCCAGCGGTTAAAGAAGTAGGTATGGAGGTTCTTTACCTCAAGGACAACTTTACCATCTCTTGCTGTAGTCAAGTTTAAGTTAACTGCCTTGTCTTGGGGTCAAGCTTGTCTCGCGTCCAGTCACCCAGCAGGTTAAGGGACAGTACAGCTATCAGTATAGCCATGCCCGGGAAGAAGGAGACCCACCAGTTGGCCACTATTAACTCCCGACCATCTGCCACCATCACCCCCCATGCCGGCGTAGGCCTGGGTATGCCCGCGCCCAGGAAGCTTAGGGAGGCCTCAAACAGGATAGCCGTTCCCAGCTGAAGGGTTGCAACTATTATCAAAGTATTCAGCACGTTGGGGAAAATGTGTTTGGTGATAATCCGGAAATGGGAAGCTCCTGCAACTCGAGCTCGCTGGACAAAGTCTCGGTTTTTAATGCTGAGGGTCTCACCTCTCGCCTGGCGGGCGTACAGAGCCCAATAGACAAGAGCAATGACCATGATCACCGTTTCCAGGCTGGCGCCCACGACAGCCACGAACACCAAGGCCAGTAAAATGGACGGTATAGCCAGCTTTATGTCCACTAGCCTCATTATCAGGGCGTCAACCCATCCCCCCGCGTAGCCGGCCATCAGACCTAATGAGGTTCCCACTATGCCCGCAAAGAGGATGGCGATCAGCGATACCGTGAGGGAAATCCGCGCCCCGTGAATCATCCGGGTTACCAGGTCCCTGCCCAATTTGTCCGTTCCAAGCCAGTACTTAGACGAGCCGTCGGGAGTTAGCTGTCTAACATTGTCAGGCTGGGCCAGGAGGAACGCCTTGGAGCCGTCCAACCTCAGGTCTTCCATGGTCGCGACGCCTAAAATTGGGGCTACGATGTTACCGTTGGCGTCTCTGACCTCAATGGCATCTATGGCCTGTTCACCTTGAAGGGTGGCTCCCAAAGGAGTGAAAGTAACCTCGCCGCCATCGTTAGTTCCCAGGAAGGCTACACCGCTGAGTATCTCTTCGCCCCCGACGAATAGCCCTCCTTCGCCAAAGGTGACCGGGTTTTTGAAAACCACCAACCCCGGAGCCAGCTTGGACTTAACGCTTTCCTCAACGCCTCCGGGATAGATAAGAGCTCTTCCTATCTTTATCGTGTCGCCGTCGGACTTGTACTTGATGATTCCGACGATCTCTTGTCCATTGGCTACTGGCGTGCCTTGCCTTGTTAGTATGGCACCAGCAATCTGCTCATCGTTCTTGATCACCGCTATATTGCTATAGTCCACTCCGCCCTTCAGGGCCAAGACCTTTGCCTTGGTCCACGCAGGAGGAACAAGGCGGTCCTGTAGCGTGCCTACCTCAGGGTCAAACCCCCTGAAATTGCTCCAAACGTTGGCAAAAATGGCAGGCAGCACCAGCACGAACACGATGATAAAAATGGGGACCAGTGGTAGTCTTCTGGCATCCCGGAAACTCTTAGCCAGCCTGGGAGGAGAGAACCACGGTTTTGTCTTTGGTATTGATATGGCCATTGCTATCTATCTCCCAAGACGCCCTAGTTATATCGAATTCGAGGATCGAGGTAGGCGTACAAGACATCCACAACCAGGTTGGCAAAGATAAAGATACCAGCCATGAACAACACCACAGCCTGAACCACCTGATAATCTCGCGACTGCACAGCCTCTACAGCCAAAAGGCCCGTACCAGGCCACGCAAACACCGTTTCGGTCACCACTGAGCCTGTCATAAGGAACCCCGCTACGAGCCCGAAGTAGGTTAGTGGAGCGATAGCGGCGTTCCGAAGGCAATGTTTCCAGATAACTTTCCACTCGGGCAGGCCCTTGATTCGAGCCAGCTTGACGTACTCGCTGTCCAACACCTCTAGCATGGCGGACCGCGTGAGACGCATCAACGCCGCAACGTTGAACCATCCTAGCGTTATGGCGGGCATAATCATGTATTTTATGCCCCCTAGTCCCTCTCCTCTACCGGAAGTGGGCAGCCACCCAAGGAGCACGGCGAAAACCCACATGAGGACTATACCCAGCCAAAAACTGGGTAGCGACTGCCCAAGGAGGGCAATAATTTTGCCTCCCCAGTCAAAGGGGCTATCCTTTTTGACGGCCACAAGCATCCCTATGGATAATCCCAGAGTCGTACTTATGATCAGGGTAAAGGTGGCCAACTGGGCCGTGGCAGGGAACTTTTCAAGCACTATATCCAGGGCTCCTGCGCCCCATTTCCAGGACTGACCCCAGTCGCCATGTAACACGTTCCACATGTAGATTCCGTACTGGGCTATAATGGGTTTGTCCAGCCCCCAGGCCTTCTCTACCCGCTCAAAGTCCTCGGGAGTAGCCTCAATAGGGAGCATAAGGTCCAGCACGTTCCCGCTAAGGCGGGTCAGGAAAAACACCAGCATCGTCACTCCAACCAGAGCGACGATAGACTGCCCAAATCGTAAGATCAGATACCTTTGCATCTTATGTGTCTCCCTACGTTTTCCTTAAACAGGGGATCTTCAAAGCAATTCTGCCCTAGAGGGCCATTCTATCAGGCAGTAATAGCCCGAGTGAGCCTACCCTGGGGGTAGAGACTAATGTCGAGCAAAGAATTGGCGGTGATTATATCACGCTCCCTAAACCAATACAATAACTCGAATCTTTTGTTACCATTGGGCCTTTCATACAGCCTCAGACCCTTCTAATACGATCTCGGCGCCTGGACGGATGCTCTTAAGCGGCGCTAAGTCGATAATAACCCTTCCCAGCACCATTACGGCGCTGGACGGGCGGATCTCATCCCAGTGACTGGCAGGCGTAGGCCCAAAGAATATGCACAGCGCCCTGCCTGGGGGCCAGTAGCCAAGCTCACCCGCATTCACCACCTCCTGACCGTTATCGTTTTCCTGCTCCACCGGAATGGGGAAGCAGATCTCTTCACCCCAGGTGCTGCACTTAGCCCTTATGGGTAGGGCCTCCCACAAGGCCTGGGCTACCCGCCCGTTGTCGAGCTCGGCTTCAAGGACACTGGATTCGGCCTTTATAAGAATTCGTTTCTTCATCTCAGATCCGCCCTGACTTAAAGCTGGGGCCGGTGTTTGTGCCATTCGGTGGCCTGCTCGTAAGCGTAGCCCAGCCGGAGCAAGGTTGGTTCCGAGAGCATGGGGCCCATAATTTGCAATCCCACGGGCAACCCCTCGGAAAAGCCACAGGGAACGGTTATGGCTGGAGTTCCGGCGATGTTTGCTGGAATGGTGCAGATGTCGCTGAGGTACATCTGCACCGGGTCCTGCGTCCTCTCACCCAGGCGAAAGGCTACGGTGGGAGAGGTAGGGGTTACCAAAGCGTCAAACTGCTGAAAAGCCTCCTCCAGCTCCCGGCGAATGAGGGTGCGCACCTTCTGGGCCTTGAGATAGTAGGCATCGTAGTACCCAGAGGAGAGGGCATAGGTTCCCAGCATAATACGACGCTTTACTTCTGGTCCAAAACCCTCCTGACGCGTTAGCTCCATAGCCTCCCACATACTGTCCGTATCCAGATAGGAATGGCCGAATTTAACTCCATCGTAGCGGGCCAGGTTAGCGGAGCACTCCGACGGCGCGATAATGTAGTAGCAGGCCAGTGCATATTTGGTGGTGGGTAGGGAAATCTCCTCCAGGTGCGCCCCCAATCCCTCAAGCACACTCATAGCCGCATCCAAGGCCTCCTGCACACCGGGTTGGGTCCCCTTGCCGAAATACTCTTTAGGCACTCCAATTTTTAGACCCTTAACGTCCCCTGCAAGAGATTTCGTATAGTCAGGAACCTGGATGTCTATAGAGGTGGAGTCTCGAGCATCGTGGCCGGCGATGGCGTTCAGGACAAGGGCGGCGTCGGTCACGTCTTTGGTCATGGGACCTATCTGATCCAAAGACGAAGCAAAGGCGATGAGCCCATAGCGGCTTACTAACCCGTAAGTAGGCTTCAGCGCAACAATACCGCAGAGGGCGGCGGGCTGTCGGATACTGCCTCCTGTATCGGATCCCAGGGCGTATATAGCTTCTCCCGAAGCCACGGCGGCAGCGCTTCCGCCGCTGCTGCCTCCCGGTACTCTTTCCGTATCCCAGGGGTTGCGAGTCGTATAGAATGCCGAGTTCTCGGTGGAGGAACCCATAGCGAACTCGTCCATGTTGCCTTTGCCCACCAACACGGCATTGTTGGCGTACAACCTTTCAGTGACGGTGGCGTTGTAGGGAGGGATGAAATTCTCAAGCATCCGAGAGGAGCAGGTGGTAGGGATGCCCTCAGTGCACATCACATCCTTGATCTGAACGGGTATGCCCGCCAGAGGGGATCCGTTGCTGAAGCTATGCTCCCGATCCAGGGTGCGGGCTTGCTCTAGGGCCAATTCCTCGGTGACGGTAACAAAAGCCTTCACCTGGGGCTCAACCTCTCGAATGCGGCGTAGGCAGTCTTGGGTAAGCTCCTCTGAATTTATCTCGCCACGCTGCAACAGATCGTGGGCCTGGTGGGCGGTGAGGTCATACAGGGCGGTCATGCTGCTCCTCCAGCACCACGTTGACCTTAAAGTAGTCGCCCTCCCGTCGGGGAGCATTGGCCAAGACGTGCTCCACATCCAGGCAGGCAGTCACCTCATCGTCGCGCATCACAGAGTTAAGGTCTACCGAGTGGCTGGTTGGCGTCACATCCTGTGTGTCTACCTCTTCCAGCACCTGAAACTGTTCAAGGATATGGGATAGCTGGCCACTCAGATGGTCCACCTCTTCCGGAGAGAGGGCTATACGACAGAGGGTAGCGATGTGCTGTACTTCTTCCCTGGTTAAGGACATGGCCCTCTCCTTTCTCTAAAACCACCGGTCAGTGTAGCAAAGGAATTAGACATGCTCAACGACTGGATAATAACCATTTGATGCAGGGCTTGCAGATACGATTCGCCCCTTTGAATGATGGCTGTGTCTTTTGAAAATATAATCCAGCTAGTTGTAGCGATTCATGGCGACGTCTATACCTTCCCGCAGCAGGCAATCAACACCGTCGCCCACGCGGGTCAGGACGTCCCGAAGGACCGGACGTTCTTCACGGGTGAAGGGACTCAAGACATATTCAATCCAGTTGGCCGGGTCGTCGGGCTTTCCTATGCCCACCCGCATGCGCGGGAAGTCCTGACTCACAACCGTCGCTATGATGGAGGCCATGCCCTGTTGCCCCGCGGAGCTTCCCCTGGCTCTCAGGCGAACGGTCCCCAGGGGTAGGTCCATGTCATCATAGATAACGACAAGGTCTTCGAGGTGTGCGTGAAATCGGGCCAGCAGATATTTGATCCCTTCTCCACTGCGGTTCATAAATGTGCGAGGCTTGGCCAGCACCACGGGTGTTCCCCCCACCTCTCCCTGACCGAGCACAGCATACTTTCGCCGCTCCGATACCTTGATTCCCCACCTTTTGGCTAGATGGTCCACGCACATGAATCCTACGTTGTGACGGCTGGACCCGTATTGCCTTCCAGGGTTGCCCAAGCCTACGATCAGCTTCACCGGCCAGCAACCAGGCGTCGGATAAAGAGGACCATCTCATCGTTAAGGGTATTGGTCAGGGAGGCCAGGTCGCTGGCCTGGACTATTTTGAGAAAGTCTTCCAGCCGCCGGTTGGCCTGACCGTGGACGATTCGATCCACCAAAACCAGGCTGAGACGACGATTCTGCTCCAGCAAAGAACCTCCCACCCTTCTTTGGAAAAGCTCCACATCCTGGGTCGGCAGAACTTCTCCCAGGAACAGGGAGCAAGAGCTACATTGGGGATCGTCATCCAGAGGCAGGTCTTGGGAGTTCAGGTCACATGATTTGACGGCCTCCTTGAGACTGTTGTGCTGCTCCTCCAGCTCCCGGCCTAGGGGATCTCCCAGCTCGGATATGGAGTTGAGGTGGTTCAGGGCCCCTAGCCTGGCCGCCTCATCCTCTAATCGAGCCCTGAGCGCCACACTTTTGGAGTGGTACAGCCTATGGTGGACGCGATAGGCGCGGGAATAGTCGTCGCGGAACCGCTTAAACTGAGCGATAAGGGACTCTGGCGACAAGCCCCGGTCAAGGAGGTAGGGCAGGGAAAACTGGGATATTAAAGCTCCGCGTACTAGGGCAAGCTCCTCGTATCCGGCCTTAATTACCGCTCCGTCCAGGTATCTAACGGCCTGGCGAAGCTCCGGCAAGAACTCCTCAAGGACCTCGATACGGCCCAATACACCCAGGTCCTCAGAGAGAGCTTGTGGACTGCCCAGGTTGCTTCGGGCCTGCTGGTACACCTCATCGAAGCTCTGGCTATTACAGAGAGAGCGCAGTCGCTGGATGGTAGCCGAAGCCGCTTCATCATCTGGTTTTGTTGACAGCTTCGACACCTCTCCCACAACGCCCTCGCACCGGTCCAATCGGGCCGAAAGACTTGTCAGCGCCCGCTTCAGCACCTCCTCCTCCGCCCCCGAGTCCTCTTCCTCACCCACTTCCCTCAGCTCCGGCGCAATAAGGGAGGTGTAGGATAAAGCGCCGTTCCAGGAGACGGGTTCCGGCAGTCGAAGGTTCTCAATTATGCCTGTAACGTCATCTGGCCAGGCCACCAGGGGAACCACCTCCCGGACAACCCGGTCGCTCCGTAGAGGCCGTCCATCCTCTAGCTTCAGGCCATGGCCGCTGCGGAGGCCCAATTCCACCTCCGGCTGTCCGTGGAAAGCGAAGGCCAGGAGGTACATGGCGGCGAAGGGGGACGTAAGACCGTCGGCGTGGGATAGGGCGCGGTGGACCTCATCCCAGGGCAACCGGCCTCCGGCGCGATCCAACTGGTCGCGGATCCCTTGAAAAACGGCGCAGTCTGCGGGGTCAAAGTTTTCGGGGTTCTCGGGACTAGACAGCCCTAAGGCAGGTCCCAATTCCACCAGTAGTTGCTTATCTGCCCCCGCCTGGCCCAACAAAGCCGCTAAAACCCTGGAAGCATCCTCAACCTTGAGAGTGCGGGGTAGAAGGGAGGAGTCCAGCGGCAGTTTTGGGTATACCCAGGATAACAATCCCCCGGCGATGGTGTCGCACCACGCCTCGGGGTGACCTTCCTTGAAAACCTCATCGGGAGAGAGGGATGGGGAGCCGGCCGGCGAGTGGATTTGTCCTTCCCGGTACCGCTTAGCCTCGGCGACCTCCAACCGGTCCTGCATTTCTTCTTCACGACGCTCCAAAGCCTTACGGACCACCTCCCTTCTAGGATCGCCAGTAGCTCCATACTGAGCATGTGTTTCCCTTAAGGTGCCCATCTCACGGTCTATGTCTCTTTGGTATCTTCCGGGAGATTCGCCGGGAACGCAGACAGCAATTCGAGCGTCCTGTATCGCGTCACGGGGAAGCGATTGCCTGGAC
>JAPULR010000160.1 GCA_027294635.1 Chloroflexota bacterium
GCCAGCCCCATGGCATTGAAGTTGACAATGGATTTCCCCACTACGGCCAGAACCTCCTCCAGCTTTCCCTGTGAGTCAACGGTGACAGGTGTAGCCAGGAGAGGGTAAAGATCTCCCCTCACCAGGGCATCCTCAAGGACCTTTCGCTCGATTTGAGAAACCTCTTTGTCTAGGTCGTCGAGATCTAATCCGTCCAGCTTAGCCTCAATGGCGTCAAGGCTGGCCTTGAGCTGACGATGGGTCGGCTGCGCCTCGTATACGTAGGCCGAGCCCCGATTGCCGTCGTCTCGAAAGGCCCCCACCACGGCCGTGTCCCCGCTGATGGCTACAGAGAATCCGAACACACCACCAGCCGCGCCGTCGCTGACGGTCAGCTTGCTCTCGATGACATCGCCGAAATTTGGCGGCACCGCTTCCGCTACGCCGGAGCCGGTGGCCACCCAGGCTACCAGCGCCACCAGGAGGGCAAGTATCAACAGGCTCCGGGGCATGGTGTGAATGTTACCAACTGTCCTTGAGATGTGTCTGGTCATAGTGAGATTACCTCCTTGGTGTCAACCATAGGCAAATGTGCGGGCCCGACGCCGCTAACCATGTGTATCAGAGGGTTGTGAACTAATTGGTCCCTATTTAGTGATAAATCAGTGACAAGTCAGTGCCAGTGACGATGTGGCTTCCGGAGAGTGGGATGGACCAGGACATGAAGAGACGCGCGGATGGAGTTGCATCCATCCTCGTACTGATTCACTGTCTGGATTTACTTTTTACGAAACATAGCATCCTTAGAACGAATCCCTAGCTGAACTTGCTGAAAGGCCAGGAACGGAAAGTAACTACCAACTCAGCCTGTTCGGCTTTCAGTAGCTGCCGGCGCTTCTAGAACAAGCATGTGCACATGTGAAGAAGGTGCAGGCCGCACAGTCTCAGGGCATAGCTACTAGGCGTTGACCAAAAAGTCTATCATGCGGCTCCGACTCTACTCCGTCTCCACCATAAACACTGAGAACGAGCCTTCTGGGTAGAATCAGGAGGCTCTTTTATTAACATCACGCCTGAGTCTGCCCTTGTGGAGGCTACCTTGAGGTCCACTCGGTGATTGGTGCGCAGCGCTCCCAATAGAGCAGTCCCGCGGAGATTGGGACTAGGGCCGTTTTCCTCCCGAGCCATCGAGCCGAACTTGCTCCGGTGCTATGTCTACGACCCGGGCCCCGTGTTATGATCGGGCCGCGAAGTCTACCAGTAGAGGTGCGTTCATGCCATTCGGGGGTAATGATTGGCTCTCTTTGACCCAAGAACCTACTTTGGAGCCGGAGATCCCTATCTGCGATTCCCATCACCATTTCTGGGATCTCCGTCCGCAAAGCATTCCCTACCACCGTTATCTTATGCATGAGCTGAATGCCGACATCTATTGCGGCCACAACGTCAGATCCACCGTGTTCCTTGAGGCAAGGTCGATGTACCGTTCCGAAGGGCCGATGGAAATGCGTCCAGTTGGCGAGGTTGAATTCGTCCAAGGACTGGCTGCGGCCAGCGCTAGCGGAGTTTACGGCCCCAGCAAGGCGGCCGCGGCCATAATCGGTCATGCTGACCTAAAGTTGGCGGGGAGGGTTGGACCAGTCCTGGAAGCATTACAGGCGGCCAGTCCAAACCGTTTTCGGGGCATACGGCACAGCGTAACCTGGAGCCCTGACCCCGAGTTGGAAAACCGGGAAACCGAGGGAATCCTAACCAACTCCGATTTTCTGGAAGGTGCGAAGGTGTTGGCACAGAAGGGATTGTCCTTGGATGTTATGCTGTCGTTCCCTCAGATGCCGGAACTAGCTGAGTTCGCCAACGCGGTGCCGGACTTGTCCATAATTCTTAACCACATCGGTGCTCTCAGCCGAGTAGGTATATACGCCAACCGGGACGAAGAGGTGAAATCGGTTTGGCGAGAAGGCATTGTCGCGGTGGTGGCTTGTCCCAATGTCACGGTCAAACTTGGCGGCTTGGGAATGCCTCGCATGGGTTTTGGCTGGCACGCTAGGAATGTTCCCATAGGGTCAGAAGAATTGGCAGAGTCAATGTCTCCTTGGATGAATCATTGTATCGAGCAATTCGGCCCAGACCGGTGCATGTTCGAAAGCAACTTCCCGCCAGACAAAGTGTCTTATTCGTACAACGTGATGTATAACGCTTTTAAACGGCTATCCAAAGGGTATTCGGTATCCGAACGCGCGGCCATGTTCCATGGAAATGCGGTGCGGGTCTACCGGATAGACGATTAATGCTACGACGTTCCTGGCGCATGGTAACCTGCTCAGACAGTTAATTCAAAAGCCTCCCTGACAACCGGGGCGTCTAGAAAAGTAATCCAAGTATAAGCCTGTTACAACAGATTGGAGAGGGATATGACAACCGCAAGCAGAGGCGAGTCTAGGAGAAGAATCAAAAAGGTTTGGAAGAGCCAACCAACCATGGAGGGAGCTGGGGTTCACCTCCGGCGGGCGTTCGGGTTCCAAGAGGTTCCTCAGCTCGATCCATTTTTGTTGCTTGACGCATTCAAGTCGGGGAATCCAGAGGAATATAAACGTGGGTTTCCCTGGCACCCGCATAGAGGAATGGAAACTATCACATATATCCTAGATGGGGAAGTGGAGCATGGGGACAGTCTGGGAAATGGTGGGGTCATCTCCGCGGGAGATGTCCAGTGGATGACCGCCGGCAGCGGAATTATCCACCAAGAGATGCCGAAAGGGGACCGTAAAGGTCAGATGTGGGGTTTCCAACTTTGGACAAACCTACCTGCAATGAGCAAAATGATGGACCCTCGCTACCGGGAGATCAAGAGCAGCGAGATTCCGCTCGTGAATACCCCCGATGGCGCCTCGGTCCGCGTAATATCTGGCGAGGTAGCCGGGGTGCGGGGACCAGTCAGAGACATCGTAACAGACCCAGAATTCGTTGACGTGTCGCTGCCAGCGGGCAAATCTTTCAGGCACCAAGTCAAGGAAGGACACACGGTTTTCGCATACGTAATCGAAGGCGAGGGGTATTTCGATGAGGGGCGTGACGCTTTTGCTCGCCAAGAGGTCGGCGCTAACTACTTTGACATGTCACGCCAGTGCTTGTGCGCCACAGACACCGTAATACTGTACGAACCCGGCGATACTATCGCTGTAACAGCCGAGGAGAGTCCAGTACGCTTTCTCCTAGCTTCCGGGAAGCCTCTCCAGGAGCCAGTAGCGTGGTATGGTCCAATAGTGATGAACACTCAGGAGGAGCTTCAAACGGCGTTCGAGGAGTATTCGACCGGCACGTTTCTACACTAGGCTGGCAGCCAGTGTTTTCAATTCTACTGCTTCGCAAAGAACGAGAAGGGAAGTATTTGGTGTTGATCAAGTGGCTGGATTCGTCCTCTGATTAGAGATACTCCCTTTGGAAAGGGTACCCATAACTATTATGGGTACCGGCCCGTGTTCATGGTAGAGTTAGCCTCACCCATTTCTCGGCACTCAACCCACAACCCAATTTCTGAGACAAGCTCCCTCCCCCGTATCGTTTTTTATCGCTTTGGTTTCCTTTTGGTCTACTTACATCCCTCTCGGTTTAAGGAGAGAACCAGGTAATCTCCCTGTATGGCGACCGTTTTCAATCACGACAACACCATTAACTATAACGAAGTCGATCCCGGTAGAGAGTTGCCTGGGGTTGTCCCGAGTGGCCTTCCCATTAACCGTGGTAGGGTCAAAGACGACAATATCTGCCTTCATCCCGGTCTTCAGCAGGCCACGGTCTTTCAATCCAAGCCGAGTTGCTGGCCTAAAAGTCATGCTGTTGACAGCTTCGCCGAAGGTGAGCTTGCCCTGCTCACGGACAAGTTTTCCTAAGATTGTGGGGTAAGCACCGTAAGCGGAGGGTGGCGGATAGTCCCCAAGGAGCATAGCATCACTACCCGCCATAAAAGATGGATGACGCAATACATGGTCTAGAACCTTCTCGTCAACGACGTCAGCAACGTAGCAAGTTCTCAAATCTTCGTCAAGAAGGAGGTCGCAAAGAGTATCTACAGGATGCTTGCCCAGAATCTCAGATACGTAGGCTATCGACTTTCCTTCGTACTGGAAATTATGGGGCTGCTTGAAATGTGTAAGCCTCATGTCATCCCAGCCTTTCCCCTGAGGCTCCACTACTCTTCGCAATCGCTCCCTACCCTCCTCAGATTGCAGTACTTCTGTTAATTTACCGGGGCCACCTTCATGAGCCCAATCTGGGAATACCACCAGAGCCCGAGTCCCACCATACTGAAATGGAAAATCGTCAAAGGTAACGTCTAATCCTTGGCCACGGGCTTCCTCAATGAGATCAAGTATCGGCATTGCTCCACCCGGATTGTTCTTCCTGTGTACCAGGTGGGTGAGATGTACGGGAGCACAGCTGCGTCGGCCTATTTCAATGGCCTCCCGAAATGGGTCAAGGTATCGGTCTCCCAGATGATTGCGAACATGAGTGTGGTATATACCTCCCATACGGGCGACATCAGAGCACAGAACAACTAGCTCATCAGTGCTCGCATAGCTCCCTGGCGGGTAGTCAAGACCAGTAGAGATGCCTATTGCCCCTTCCTCTAAGCTCTCTCGGAGTAATGCTCTCATGTTTTCTAGTTCCTTACTTGAAGGAGGCCGGTTTTCCCAACCAACAGCCCCGATCCGCAGCGGTGAGTTACCAACTATGTACGCAATATTCACTGCTACCCTGTTATCGTATTGCGAAAGATATTCCCCGACGGATCGCCACTTCCTGGCTATGTCGGGGTCACCATCCAGACCTGAGTTGAGTTTGATGAACATCTCCAAATCGCTGTTGTTCTCAAAGGGAGCGTAGGAGTTGCCATCGACTCCAATGAGCTCCGTTGTGACACCTTGGTGCACCTTAGATTCGTGTTCAGGTTCGGCCAAAATTACCAGGCCAGAGTGGGCGTGAAGATCTATGAAACCGGGACAGATTATCTTTCCTGAGGCGTCCAATTGGTTTTTTACTTCGATATCAGGTGCCGCGTCTCTGAAAATTGTAACGACGTCACCACTTATACCTACGTCTCCCTTAAAGCCAGGAGACCCGCTACCATCAATAACAAAGCCACCCTCGATTAAAAGATCCAGAGAGCCCATGTCTCGACATTGACCTCCGACACAATTAGGCTTCAGTGAGGGTAGATTAGAGACGATCAATCGTCAATGGGAGTGAAGCAGTTCCTGAGCCCATCGCCACCATCGTCGTCAAACGAGGAACCCCAGACCACTGGTACGGTGAAGACAGGCTCTCTCCCCCGTCTCCACCAGATAAAGAAAAGTGCCTGCCGATCAACCTCCGTCGGCTCTTTCTTGAGTATCGGTACCCTGATGTTTGCGGCGCTCCCTATGCCCCTTTTCGCGCAGATCGGGACGGTGCACGCCGCGACTATCACCGTAAACTCCACCAACGACGTAGACGATGGCACCTGCGATGCGACCCACTGCTCCTTGCGCGAGGCCATTAACGCCGCCATCGCCGACGCGTATATCCAATCCCTCGAAGTCCACTAGGAAGGATTGGATCTCGGCGGCGATCCGCGCTTGGCATGTTCCTAGTTGGCTTTTGTGGCATAATATCGGCCAAAGCGGGGCCTTTGGTCAACGCTACTTGGCATACTCAATTAAGTAGGAGGCAACATGGGTGAGCTAACATTCCAAAGTAACCATCTTCATTTTCGGAGTGAGGATCCAGAGGCTGCGGCGAAGTTCTACTGTGACAACTTTGGCGCGGCGGTGTCTTCAGTGACCCCGCTATCCACCACAAAATCATTTCAACTTGAGCTTAATGGGCAAGGGTTAATGACGATATCGGGTAGGGCTGAAGGAGAAGATCCTATCCCTGGCACAACGGATCCGCGATATGGGTTAGACCACTTTGGATTTGAAGTAAGCGATATGGACGCAGCGGTCGCCAAACTAAAGGCTAACAACGTCCACTTTAATTGCGAGCCGTGGACAATGCCGTCTGGCTCGAAGGTGGCTTTCATTGTTGCTCCAGACAATGTTAGCGTGGAGCTAATACAGAGACAGCAGGATTAACGTTCTGTACTCCAGATATGTCCATGTAGACTTCGGGATAGCCTAAATATCGGCCGATTTGAGAGACTAAGCTGTTTAGTAATTTGGTGAGGTGGATTCATGGCATTTGAACTAGCTTGCATTGAGTGCGGGGCTAACTACGACAATTCCACGTATAGGCTGTTTTGTTCAGACTGCCATGGGCTCCTAGACATAGAATACGATACGCCCAAAAGCAAAGAAGCCAGGATAATAAACGGAAAATCCGGTTTCGCCGGGTACCTACCGATGTTGCCGATTCGGGACCCCTCCAACTTGGTAACGATGAATGAGGGCGATACCCCAATCGTTCCACTTTCGAAAGTTGGCCAAGTAATAGGCGTCGAGAGATTACACGGCAAAGTCGAGTATTTCAACCCCACTGGATCGTTCAAGGATAGGGGAAATGCGATCTTGGTCTCAGTCTTAAAAGATACAGGGGTTACCGCAGTTGTTGAAAGCACTGGAGGTAATGGTGGCAATTCCTTTGCCGCATACTGTGCGAGAGGCGATGTGGCGTTCCATGCATTTATGAATCAAGCCAACTTCGACTCCCCAAAGGCAAAAGCCATCGCATTTCATGGTAGCCTAGCGCACTGGGTCGAGGGCAGTAAACAAGATGTTTACGATGCTGCCGAGAAATTTGCCGAAGATACCGGAGTTCTTCATCTGAGATATGGCAAGAGCGCGTATTTCATAGAGGGACAAAAGACGATGGCTTATGAGATTCCAAATCAGTTGGAGACAATGCCGGACCATGTGGTCATCCCTACAGGAAACGGCTCGATACTGATGGGGATGTATAGAGGGTTTAAGGAGATGTTGGAAGATGGGCGAATTAACCACATGCCCAAACTTCATGCAGTTCAAACAGAGGAGACCGCGCCTCTAGTAGCCGCCTTCGAACAACAAGAATGGGTAAGCTACCCAGGCGAGCCTAGAAGTAAAGCTAACGGAATAAGCGTAAAAGATCCACCTAGACCCAGAGTAGTTGCATCTGTCTGTAGAGACTCCGGAGGAAGTGCGATAGCAGTTTCTGAAGAATCAGTACTATCGGCGCAGAAACAGCTGGCCGAATTAGAGGGAATTCTAGTTGAGCCTACGTCGTCGGCTGCCCTAGCGGGTGTTCAGAGCCTGCGGAGGTCGGGGCGCATTGGGGAACGTGACCGAGTACTGCTGCCCCTAACGGGTTTTGGCATTAAAGAGCCCATTCCCTAGACGAACCTCACTAAACCCCTATCTCGGTCTAATTACCCACTACCGTATTAGAGAGTTCCATGTAAATAGGTAATATGGCTTAAAGCAATGAGTTAGTTCAGCGTTTGGGGATCGTGCTTCAAGATCGAACAGACGTCATCGAGAAAAGGATGTTTGGTGGACTCACATTCATGGTCAGTGGTCGTATGTGCTGCGGAGTAACTGGAGAGGATCTGATGGTTAGGGTTGGACCTGAGCAATATTGAATTAGTGGTAGCCATCGAATGACCCCTTGCCGAATACAGCTCCATTCGGAGAGACGAATAAAATGACGAACCAGAAGGCCATTCAAAAAGAACGAATCCTAGTTGATCCGGACAAGCTTCGTGAATTTGCCAGTCAAGTCTTGAGGAAGCTGGAGGTTCCACGCCAGGACGCCCTAATGGCGGCCGATGTGCTGGTGTACGCCGACTTGAGAGGCGTGGAGACTCATGGAATGTCAAATAACAACTTAGGCCGTATCTATGTAAAAGGGATTCAGAACGGAAGCGTTAATCCCAAGGCCGAGATCAAGGTAATCCACGAGACCCCTGTTACTGCCCTGGTGGACGGTAATGGTGGTCTTGGGTTGGCGGTGGGTGTTCGCGCCATGAATATCGCCATCGAGAAGGCCCAGCATTCCTTCATTGGCATGGTGGCAGTGAGAAACAGCCACCATTTCGGCGCGGCGCAGTACTTCTCGATGATGGCCGTGCCCTACGGAATGATCGGCGTATCCAGCACCAATAGCAACCCCATCGTCCTGCCCACAGGTGGCAAAGAACCTGCCTACGGGACAAACCCCATAAGCGTCAGCGCACCGTCGGGTAATGAGCCAGCTTATTGCCTGGACATTGGCACCAGTGCGATGGTGTTTCAGAAGTTGATCCTCACTGCTCGTCTGGGCAAGCCCATACCCTTTGGCGTAGCTGCCGACAACGAGGGCCAGCCAACCACTGACCCTGCGGTAGCAATCCAATCTCGAAAGCTACTGCCCCTGGGGAGCACACCGGAGTTAGGCAGCCACAAAGGCTATGGGTTGGGCATTTTGGTTGATGTCCTGTGCGGCCTACTATCAGGCCAGGGGGCCTCTATCCAGATAGACTCGGAGGTAAGCTTTGGGAGCACAGGCCATTTTTTCGCTGCCATGAGGGTAGATGCTTTCAGACCGCTTGCCGAGTTTCAAGAGCAGATGGATGATATGTTTCAACGGATACACCGTATTCCACCGGCAAAGGGATTCGACAGGGTCCTGGTAGCTGGGGACCTGGAGCACATGAACGAGCAGAGGCGTAGCAAGGAAGGGATACCCATCCTTCCAGAGGTCATTGAGGAGCTGAGAGAGCTGGCGAAGGAAATGGAAGTCCCGTGGGGCGTCACCTAGGTACCATGACGCTCCTGCTCTTGGACAATAGGCGCCCTACGTATGAGCTTTTGGAGCTAGGGTCCGAATAACCCGAGCCAGGAAGCCCTTCTTCTCGGCTGCGCTGGATGCAGCGATTCTGTTATGCGAGTCGTACAAGTGTGGCGTAAGTAACAAGAAACTTGACGCCTCTGCAGGCCCAAGACTCTGGGCTGCCACCGATACCACCACCAGCCCGTGTTCATGGTATCGTTCAACTCTCCCCCGTCTCCACCATGAACACGGAGAGGGAGCCTTCTGGACTGAATCAGGAGGCTCTTTTACAGCGAGAACAATCCCACCCGACATATCGGTATAGAGTGGCCACTCTAATCTCTAAGCCCGTTTGCGGTCATGGCTTACGGCGAGATAGAGGCAGATGACGACGAACACCTCTGGGAAGAAGACAACAAATTAGGGGTCGGAAGGGGCAACTCACAGGAACCCCGGTTGGATGAAGTTGAGGTGTATACCACAGCTCAATAAGTTGTCAGATGTCTCTTCGACCCAAAACCATCCCTTAGCTCACAGGGGGGTGCTCCCTTGGTATCCCGGCACCCCCCTTTTGCTATCAGCGTCACTAGGTAACCTGATTAGACTATGGAAACTGGTGGCTGTCAAATTGGCTGTCACTCGGTCTATTCCGTTGCCGATTCAAGGTCGAAATAGGTTGATTTAGGTGGTCGGGGCGGTGAGGCTCTAACTCACGACCTCATGGTCCCAAACCATGCGCGCTACCACTGCGCTACGCCCCGAGAACTGCTCCCCTTGTCATTCAATGCTTCAAGCCCGTATCAATGGATGGCGCCCCTGGGGCGACTCGAACGCCCGCGCCTGGCTCCGGAGGCCAGCGCTCTATCCGCTGAGCTACAGGGGCCCTGGTCAAGGATAGCACGCCCCCAAAAACGCCACAACCATGAGTTGAACTCACAGACAAGCTTCCTGTAGCATTAAAAGCTGCTTATTAAGACCAAATCGTAAGGGCTATGGAGTGGTGACATGAAGGACTGGGTTGGTGTTGTGCTGGCTGCGGGAGAAGGGATGCGAATGCGGTCCCGGACCCCAAAGGTACTGCACCAGGTGTGCGGCAAGCCCATGGTAACCTACTCGGTGGAGGCCCTTCGTAGGGCAGGGATACACGACATCCTGGTGGTGGTAGCCCCTACCCGAGCCGAGGGTATCAGGGAGCTTTTTGGCGACACCGTTCAGTATGTGGAGCAGGATGAGCCCCTGGGCACCGGTCACGCTTTGCTCCAATGCGCCGAGCTTCTGGAGGAAGAAGCTTCGCACGTTTTGGTGATGATAGGAGACGCACCCCTGGTTCATTCCTCTACTATCAAGAGCCTTACAACTCTCCACCTGGAGCAGGGGAGTCAGATGACCCTTCTGACCTCCACAGGCTCCATACAGGAAGACATCGGTCGGGTGAAGCGAGACTCTTCGGGCGGGATCTCAGCAGTCATTGAAGCTTCCGACGACGGCAGCGGAGGCACCATTAGCGAGGGAAACGCCGGGGTTTACTGCTTCAAAGGCCCCTGGCTTTGGCGCAATCTCCGGGCACTAAAGGCCGGCCCCACGGGCGAGTTATACCTCACTTCCCTGGTGGCTATAGCTTCCTCCAATAAGGACAAGGTCGACGCCCTGGTCATCGACGACCCTTACGAAGCTATGGGGGTAAACGACAGGGTTCAGCTAGCCCAGGCGGAGTCAATATTGCGACAGCGGATCCGCGATCGCTGGATGTGGGAGGGTGTAACAATAGTAGACCCCCTCTCCACCTTCATAGACTCCGGTGTGACCCTGGGCCAGGACACCGTTATCTACCCCAATACATCCCTCCAGGGGTCTACCAGGATTGGCCGCGATTGCGTCCTCGGCCCCGGCACTTTGATAAGGGATTCCTTGATCGGCGATAGGTGCAAAGTCCTGCTCTCGGTTGTAGAGGAGTCCGTAATGGAGCGGGACGTAGACGTGGGGCCCTTCAGCCACCTTAGACACGGTTCCTACGCAGAGCCCCAGGTCCACATTGGAAACTTCGCTGAGATAAAGGAGAGCCGTCTGGCCAAAGGGGTCAAGATGGGCCACTTTGGCTACGTGGGTGATGCTAGCGTGGGCGCTAACGCCAACCTGGGAGCCGGCCTGGTTACCTGCAACTTTGATGGGACAAACAAACACCACACCGAGATCGGCGAAGGAGCCTTGATTGGCTCCGACACCATGCTGGTAGCGCCGGTAAAAGTGGGTGCGGGGGCTGTAACCGGAGCCGGAGCGGTTGTTACTAAAGACGTGCCTCCTTATAGACTAGCGGTAGGAGTACCTGCTACAATCAAAGAGAGGTCTCCTTAATTCCCCTTTCGGCATCGAGACCCTCAGGTGATACGATTTTGGATGCAAGTGGCTTAGTATCGGGTCTGGTACTGGCAGCCTCGCTACTAACTTTTACATATATCAGCCTTAGACAATCACTCCCTCATCCGCGAAGCAACCTGCCGACGGAACTTCAAACCCTCGCCCTCCTACGCCTCGCTTCCACCGTCGCCGTTGCTATCTCAGCTCTAGCCCTGTTTTTCTCCCTCTCGTGGATGACCTGGCCCCTGGCCACCGCCTTTGCCTTTGCGTTACTGTCCCTCCTAATTGCCCTGAGGTGGATGTCAGGTTACCTGGCCTTTAACCACCCTCGAACCGTCCTTCTTGTGACCTCTCCCCTGCACCGGCTTTCCAGCTTTGCCCTAATGAAATCCCGATTCACCAAACTTGGCGGCGATATAGCTTCCGGGGAGGCTAACCGCGGCGTCAACGGAGACGGGTACATTCCTCAAGGGGTGGAAGCCGTCATGATTTCTGAGGAGCACGCCACCCTGGATGAGCGAGAGCGGTCCATGATTCGGTCCATCCTCCGGCTGGACGAATACAACGCCCGAGACATAATGGTCCCAAGGGTTGACATTGTGGCAGCGGATTTAGAGGATGGTCTGGCCGATGTCGCCAATCGAATGCTGGAGTCCGGACATAGCAGGCTGCCCGTATACCGAGAAACCATTGACAATGTAACAGGCATTATCCACTCAAGGGACCTTCTGCCACTGCTCAACATGAAGGCGCCTTGGCCATCTCTAGAAAAGCTGCTCAGAGAGCCCTTCTTTGTCCCCGAGACAAAGAGGTTGGACGAGCTGTTGTCGGAGTTTCAGAAGCTGCGAGTGCAGATGGCGCTGGTAGTGGATGAGCACGGCGGCATTGAGGGGTTGGTTACTCTGGAGGACCTGCTGGAAGAGATTGTTGGAGAGATTGAGGATGAGTTCTCCACCACCGAGGAGCCTCAGATCGCACCAACAGACGATGGGAAACTCATTGTTGACGCCAGAATATCCCTTAACGATTTGGAAGAGTTCGTTCCTCTCAAGTTCGATCAGGCAGATGTGGATACCATTGGCGGCCTGGTTTACAGCACCCTTGGGAAGATGCCGCAAGCCGGCGACGAGGTGGTGTACGACGGCCTGCGAATTAAGGTCCTCTCAACCGTGGGACGAAGGCTAAGGAAGCTGCAGCTGACTCCAGAGCTTGGAGAGAAAACCGACGACTGATAGCTTTGCCATCGCCAGAGCTCTCCTCATTTAAAAAAGGATAACAGCTATCTAACGCTGGCCAGGTAGAGGGGTGGCCGAGGAGGGTGAAGGAAACCTGTCGTCATCGCTATACCGCCTGGAATCAATCACAAAGGAAAAGCTCTCTAGTTTCATCAGTATGGTAAAGGAACTGGAGATGGCTTACATTTCTCCCAACCGTTAATGGGACATGCTAAGGAAAAGTGGTTGCTGTCCAAGCCATGGGTTATTCAGCAGCTCACTTGAGATTAGCAAACCAGGCTTGGAGACCATAGCCAGGGCTTTATTTCGCTCACTTCCATGCCTACAATTAGGAAAGGAGAGGTGGCCGAGTGGTTGAAGGCGCCGCTCTCGAAAAGCGGTATACGTTCACGCGTATCGCGGGTTCGAATCCCGCCCTCTCCGCCAC